>JAAEQG010001212.1 GCA_024231775.1 bacterium | reverse complement strand
TTCGTCACCCACAAGGGGTGACGCTACAGACTAGGTCGACAGCCTCTTGGACCGGTGGAACACGCGGGGCGCTCTACAAGCCATCCCAAAACCGAGATAGAATCTTACGCAGGTCACCCAAGAGTCCACTCCTCGCGTCTCCGGACCAGGGCGACCTGTTGACTCACTACGACACCGCAACCGGAGTATTTGCCCCATGACTGACCACGATACCACCGTAGCTGAGCTGCGGAAGCGCATGGCCGCGTTTGTGCAGGAGCGTGACTGGGAGCAGTTTCACGACCCGAAGAACCTTGCCGCGTCCATCGCCATCGAAGCGGCTGAACTGATGGAGCACTTCCAGTGGGTTCCCAGTGAGCGCTCGGGGGCGGTGCGGGATGATCCGGTCGCCCTGGGCGAGGTCGCGGAGGAACTGGCTGACGTGTTTGCGTACGCGTTGTCTTTCGCCAACGCACTCGACATCGATGTCACCGGTGCGCTCTTCGCCAAGCTCGAGAAGAACGCTGCGAAATACCCCGCGGATAGCTACTACGGTCGCTACGAATAGATGCGCAGGCCACGGCGTGGGGCGGTGTTCAACCGGTACGCTGTTGGCTCTCAGTATGAGCGCACGCAAACGTGAAGCTCCGTTACCACAGCATGGAGCAGCGCCAACCGCGCACTTGGCTGCGCGGAAAAAAACGGACAACCCCTCCCTTGGCAAGGGCTGGTTCGCAGATTTTTAAAAAAAATCACTTTTTTTTGAGCGCCTGAGTTGGCTGCGAAGATGTGCTCCGTGCGCGCGTGCACCTGACGCGATGTCATCACTCATGTGCGCCGGTCGAACGACTGCGCTGCGAACGCAACGTATTCGCCCCGCCGGGCGCGCCGACACATCGGTGGGTGAGTTCGGTCGGCAAGCACGCATGATCTTTTCGGTGGACCGAGGGCGGGCGTGTCCCGGTGCGGAGGTGACCCGGGATGGGTGTCGCGGCCACTCTCGGCGAAATCACGACTTGCGGAATATCGCAGGTAGACGGCCTGGAGAAGCGTTCTGTGGTTGGGGTGGTGAGAGATATTCGTGCATGGAGTGTACCGCGCAAAGCGTTTCGATGTCGGGCGGAGTGTGACCTTGGCGATGTCTTTGATGCGCGTTCGGCGCACATCGCGCTAAAGCTGTGACGGGGGACCTGACGTTATGTTGTCGAGTTGACGTTCTGCGCTGTGGAAACCTCGCGGCGCTGAGCGCGCCTGGGTAGCAACGGTGCGGGACGCCGTTCGATTCACGGTTGATCTGCTCCCTCATGCTGCCGATGAAGCACTCAGGTGCCCGTTCGTACCGAGTTTTCTTTTGACACGGGTTTGTCCAGCGGTACCATTCGCGACGGAGTGTAACTATCGTCCAACGCCACGAGAGGAGGTGATTCCGTATGGCAAGAAAGGTAGTGAAGAAGAAGGCCAAGAAGAAGGCCAAGAAGAAGGCTGCTCCGAAGAAGAAGAAGAAAGTAGCCAAGAAGAAGGTGGCCAAGAAGAAGGTCGCCAAGAAGAAGGCCAAGAAGAAGGTCGCTAAGAAGAAGGTGGCCAAGAAGAAGGCCAAGAAGAAGGCTGCT
Organism: bacterium; assembly: GCA_024231775.1. GTDB lineage: Bacteria > Planctomycetota > Phycisphaerae > UBA1845 > UBA1845 > JAAEQG01. The sequence goes on along the minus strand of JAAEQG010001212.1, from coordinate 22,935 downwards.
CCGAAGAGGAAGAAGAAGAAAGCAGCCAAGCGCAAAGCCGCCAGAAGATGCTAGCGCGCAGAGCGCGGTTTGTGGGCTTCCGGCGGAAACGAGCGCCACGGCGACCGTCAGGAGGGCTCACAAGCAACAGGTCTTGTTCGCAAGACTGACAAGTGACAGAAGGTGCCCGGCGCCACGGATTGCACCTTCTGTCGCTTTTTTGCGCGCTACCCTGCGGTGGCGGGCCGCAAGGCCGAGCCTCTCTCCGGCCGGCGCGGTCACCCCCCACCAGCTCGCTCGGGGTGGCAGATGCGGCAGGGACGCTTTCCCTCCCGCTCAGCCTCCTGCGTGCTCTCGTACGCGACCAGATTCCACGAACGGATGCGTTCTACGTGCTTGCACTTGGACAGGTGGTACACGTTGGAGTACTTGCTGCCGACGAAGCGGGCATCAGCCGGATCCAGGACATCCTCCGGTTCGGGTTCGTCGGGCGACTCGGATCTGCTGCTCTCCTCCAGGGGCGTGGTGATCTCTCGCGGGTGGTCTCGGGGGGCAGCGAGCGGCGGTCGCCCGGCTCGATCCCAGGCTCCGGCGATCAGATCGGCGGTGAACCCGGCTGCCGACTGCAGCCGATCAACCACAATATCCCCGCAACGCTCGTCCAGCAGCTCATAGTATTCGTCCTGCCGTGAGACCAATGTCGGGCCGTCGTGGGCCCCTAGTTGCTCGGTCAACTCGCGATCGGTGGTCAACAGGTCGTCCACCCGCCCCAACGAAGCGATCATCTGCCGGAAGGTCCGGTCCAAGGTGTGGGTGGTCGGGTGCAGATCGCGCGGACGCACCTGGACACGCTCGAGGTAGCGGTTTCGGTATCGTCGCACCAACTCGCCGGAGACCCGCTGACGAACCGATTGATGAGGGTAGTACGGCGCCCCCATCGCCAGCTCGCCCAGGTCGAGGTTGCCACCATCCTGCCCACGGTGGTCCGTGGTGACGGCAAACGGTTCCGACGCAGCCCAGGCGAAGTGGGCTAGATGACCGGCGGCCTTGACGATCTCATCGTGGTCTTCCCGCTGGAAAGCGTCCACCAACTCGCCGTGCAGCTCTTCGATTGCCCAGGGCAACTGACCCCCCGCCTTCCCGTGGCCCAGCGATTTGAACAACCTCCTGGCGTCAGCTTCCCGTCGCGGGAATCCTTCAGCCGCAGCCAACCGCGCCGACAGCGATGCGTCGCGCGCCTGAACATCGATCCAGAGACGCCCCCAGTGTCGCCGCAGGCGCATCTGTCGATCACGCCGCCAGGCACCGTCCGGCTCGACGACCCGCTCCTCCAGATCGGTCAACCGCGATTCGAAGAACGAGGACAGCTCCGGCGGAAGCGCGGCAACCCCTCGACGAACCACGATCCGCTGGGCATCCATCCCCACCGCAGCGGAACGACCGACCCCCACCAGGACAGGCAGCACAGCCAGGGCGGCTATCCACCGGTGCCGTTGATCCATAGCAGTGTCTCCATACTGAGATTCACCAGCCTCCAGGTCCCATCATAACCTACTATCCTGCATGATGAGCAACGCCGGAGGAAAGCCGGATCAGCCGAAGCATATTGTGGCTGATCCGGCGTACAGCGTGCTTCAAGGCTCGCGTGTCTCAAAAGTGGCCGATTCGGACACAAAAACTTAAAAAACAACTTGATATGGACCCAAACATAGGCTATATATATAGCACTAGAATGGTGCGGTTTAGGCGTCGGGGTAGAGTTCGTCACCAAGCATTGGGGACACGACCATGAAGATAGACGACACGCTGGAGGTGGGGATTCCAGACCCGAAAGGCCTCACCTACGTCGTCGACCGGCGAATCCGGACGAAAGACGCCACTCACGATGCAACGGAGGTTGAAGCCCAGCTGGTCCGGTGTGGGGGCGGGCGAAGTGGCCTGAGTGAGAAGGTCCTCTTCCGAGCACTACACACGTGCGCATATCGGGCAGCACGGGCGAACCGCGGTCGACGCATCCCGCGGAGCGAACGACGGGCGTGGGCCAGCCGGTATGCGGTGATCCGGGACGGCATCGTCGAGGAGAACCTCGGGCTGGCCTACTCGATGATCCGGCGTTTCAAATGCCATGAGACCGATCACGACGACCTGGTCAGCGACGCACTGTTGGCCCTTGCCCGGGCGGTGGAGAAGTTCAATCCTTGGCAGGGATACCGGTTCAGCACCTACGCATGCACCGCGATTGCCCGAGCGCTGATCAATCGCAGCCGCCGCGGGTTGACCCATCGAACCCACTTCCCGTTTCGCCATGACGTTTCGTTTGAACTATCCGAGCGGGTCGATACTCAGTCCGAGTTGTACGTGGAGCGGCTGCGGCGGGCGCTGGACTCGAACCTCGGCGGGCTGGACGACCTGGAGGCCCGAATACTGGCGCAGCGTTTCCCGCTCGACCACGAGCCGCGCTCGACCCTCGGGGCGATTGGGGAATCCGTGGGTCTCAGCAAGGAGCGGGTCCGGCAGATCCAGAACAATGCGCTGCGCAAGCTGCGCGAAGTCCTGGACGCGGATCCGGTGCTTCAGTAGTCCGGTCCGAGCATCGCACCGCCCCTCCGCCTGATTGTGCTCCGGCGGGTCACCATGAACTCTCGTCGCCATCCCGCGCGACGTCCCGATGGGCAACTTGGCGGCGGCCCCCTGTTGGACTGCGGGCTACTGTGCTGGTTTCGCGGCGGAAGGCTGCGAGGGCGTTGATTCGGCTCTCGGCCCAGCCGGGCGGTTGCACGTCGGCTACCAACTGGATGACCTCTACCAGTGCCTCACAAGGGATTCCCGTGCGACGCAAGTACTGAGCGGCACGCAGATCGGCGAGGGTCTCGCGACTGACCGCCTCAGCACAGCTTCCACACCGGGGTTTGAAATGGTCTCTCATTACTATGTGAGCCATCTCATGGGCCAGAACAGCGGCGAGTTGGTGGTCGCTGGTGATACGCCGGTAGAGGCCGTAGGTGAAGTACACCCGGCCTCCAGGGAGTGAGATCGCGTTTGGACGGTCCGCGTCCAGCAAACGGTAGCGATAGCCGCCGTCAATCTCCGGGATCGCGTCCGCCAGCCGGTTACCGATCAACTCAAGCCGTTGCTCCGCTTCCGCATCCCGGATGACGCCGCCGTGTTGGGCTTCCACCGCGGGAGCCGCCCGGGCACCGGCTAGCGCTTCCGCGGCAGCGTCTTGGCGCGGAGCCCACGCGCACGGAGAGGCCCCATGACACCCCGAAAGCACCGTGATCATCAGTAGGATAGAACTTCCCCGCACCCCTTTGCTCCACACGGCGAGTGTGTGGAACAACCGTCAAATATAACCCGGCAGGAAGCAAAGGGAGCTGGCGATGCGGCAGAATACGCGCGGGCGGAGCGGGTCCGATACGTCCCGCCGAGGCGGACAGCGCTATCCCGAGCGGGTCCCCGCGGCGACGCGGGCGACCGCGGGCAGCTCGACCCCGACGTCGGACCGATACGGCTCTAGGGCACGCAGCACACCCCGCTTGACCCGCTCCTGGTCTGCGGGGGATAGTCCGGAGAATGCCCGGCGAAAGGCCATCGAAACCCCGGTAAGAAACGCCCAGTAATCCTCCGGATCCCGGGCGAACTGCAGAAGGCGTACCTGACGCTCGTGGATGTCGGTGAATCCAGCCTCAGCGAGTGCGGCAACCAGTTCCCCATCTTCCGAAAGTCTCAGGGGATTGGGGGCGTTCCGGTCGGGGCGGGGGATTTCCATTACCTCCGCCAGCTCGCGTGCGGGGATCGCAAACATGGGGTTGTGCCTGCGCGGTGCCCAGGCGGAGACCGCGATGCGGCCGCCGACGCGAAGCCGCGTACGCAGATGAGCCAAGCCTGTGCCGACGTTGTCGAAGAACAGGACGCTCCAGCGAGCCACAACGGCGTCGAAGTGAGCTTCGTAGCCCTCGAGGTTCTCACCAGAAGCCACCAAGAACTCGGCGTTGTCGATGCCCAGAACCTCCGCTCGGGCTTTGCAGGCCGCCACCATCGAAGGTGCGGGATCGATACCCACGACCGATCCGCCATCTGCCAACTGGGCGGCGATCGGCAGGGACGGGTCGCCAACTCCGCAGCCGATGTCCAGAACGGCTGCTCCGGGCGACAGGTCAAGCATACCGATCAACGCGTGGGTCACCGGCCAAGTGCTCGCGCTGAAGTGGGGTGCCCACTTCCGCCAGGCGTCCGCACACTCCTCCCATTCTCGATGGACCTGCTGCCGGCGTTCGTCATGCGGGTGTGTCGGGCGGTCAGTCATGAGTCAACCGCGTTGCTGAAGAGGAGCGGGGTCGTCGCACCAAAAGGCCACCAACGACATAACCGCTGCGCGCATGCGCTCGGTGAAAAGTAGGTACCTACGGTGTTGCAGGATTACGCCGCAGGCTACCGTTCGTGCCATCTGGAGAGACGGGTGCCGCGGTCGCGCTGCCAGAAGGCGTCCACGTCCTCCAGCAGAGCCCTGGCGTCGAGATCGACCACCGCGTTGAGCGAGTGCATGTGTTCAGCCGACGGCTGGGTAAGCGTGTGGCTTTGCGTAGCCCCGCGGTGGAAATAACGGGCAATGAGCGAGCCTTCCTTGGCCATCTGGGGACCGCTGCATCCAGCCATCCCACCCACGAGTCCTAGAACCAAGGTTGCCAATATGGATCGTCGCATGGATGCCTAACCTCGCTGTCTGACCAGTAGCGCGTTGCCACCGCAGATCCGACCGCACCGTCGAACCGCGCGAGCCAGCGGCGATCTTAGCGAGCCCCTCGCCCATGTCAACCGACCGTGGGGTGGCCCGGCAATGGCGGGTGCATCCCGACCAAGGTGGCAGAAGCTGGCAAGGGTGGCATGGGCAAGCAGCAGCTTGCCCGTGGAATCGTCCAACACGGGCAAACAAGTTTGCCCATGTCAACCAATGGTGGGATGGACCGGCAGCGGCGTTCAGGCCCGCCAAGCCCATGCTACGGGCTGTGGCGGTGGTGTACAGCCGATCTGCGAGGACGTAGCATTCTTCCGCAATGAGGCCCGAGCTGGACCAATGTGCGCCGGAGCGGATCATCATCGTGTTGCCGACCTGGGTGGGCGATGCGGTGATGGCGACGCCGACCATGCGGGAGATCCGCCGGCAGTTCCCGAAGACGCACATCGCCCATCTGGTGGAAGCCAACACGCGCCCGGTGATCGATTCGAGCGGGTGGATGGACGAGGTGATCTGTTGGCCGCCCCGAAAGCAGGGAGGGCGGCGACGGGGGATGGTGCGGCTGGCGACGCAGATCCGGCAGCGGCGTTTCGACTGGGCGGTGCTGCTGCCCAACTCGTTCCGCTCAGCGTTCCTAGTGCGGTTGGCGGGCGTTCCACGGCGGATCGGATACGACCGGGATGGGCGGCGGTTGCTGCTGACCGACCGCCTGCGGGTGCAGAGTGAGGGTGGTAGGATCGCTGTAGTCCCCATGGTCGAATACTACGGCAGGATCGCGGAGGCGCTGGGGTGCGCGACCCCCGGACACCGCCTCGAGCTGGCTACCGAACCGGAAAGCGAGGAGTTCGTCGCCCGGAGGTTGGGTGATCTAGGGATCGCGGACCAGCGTCCGCTGGTGGTGATGAATCCCGGGGCCAAGTATGGATCAGCCAAACAGTGGCTACCGGAGCGGTTCGCAGCCGTGGGAGACCGGCTTATCGCGGAACGCGGCGCAGCGGTGGTAATCACCTGCGGTCCGGGGGAGGAGGACCTGGCCCACTCCGTCGCGGTGCACATGCGGCAGCGTAGTTACGTGCTGGACAACCCGCGGGGCACACTGTCGCAACTCAAGAGCCTGATCCGTCGGTGCGACCTGCTGCTAACCAACGACACCGGCCCGAGACACTTCGCCAAGGCGTTCGGCCTCCCGGTGGTGACGGTGTTCGGCTCGACCGTGCAGAAGCTGACCGACACAGACTACGCGCTCGAGCGCAAAGTCCATGTGGAGGTGGACTGCGGTCCGTGCGCGCTGCGGGTGTGCCCGCTGGATCATCGCTGTATGACCGGCGTCAGCGTGGACGCCGTTTGTGCAGCCTGTGGCGAGCTACTCTCCACCGCCGCACAACTGGGGTGAGCGTTTCTGGTGTCCGACGAGCTAGATACCCATCATCAAGATCAGCCCGGACTTCCGATGGGCCTGACCGTAGCTCCGCCGTGGCAAGCCTTGCTGAAGGCGAGCGGCTGGGAGACGCTGGACGATCTCTTCGCGGTGCCCAACGATGGAAGCCTGTCCAAGGCGGGTCTGCCCCCCTGGCGTGAGCGGTTGCGGGTACGTCTTGCGGCGTCTGATGGGCAGACCGTCGAGGTGTACATCAAGCGGTTTCGGGGCGTCCCGCTGTCCCAGCAGCTTCAACGGTGGTGGACGGGCGCTCCAGCCCATGGTACTGCCTGGACGGAATGGAAGTGGCTGGGTGAGCTCGCCCGGGCAGACCTGGGGGCGCCGGAGCCGATCGCCTACGCCGAGGAGGTGACCTTCGGGTGGGAACGGCGCAGCGCTCTGGTGATGGGCGCCGCTCGGGGAGTGTCTTTGGAGCGCTGGTGTGCCGAACACCGCACAGCGCTTCCGCAGAGTGTGCTGGCGAGCCTGGCGGAGTTGGTGGCGCGGTTTCACAGCCTGGGGATCGCTCATCGTGATCTGTACCTGGCCCACGTCTTCGCTCATGGACTGGAGGAAGCGAAGCCGGAGCTTTCGCTGATAGACTTACAGCGGGTGATCGAGATGGGTTGGCGTGCCCGGCGTTGGATGGTGAAGGATCTCGCGGCGCTGAACTACTCGACGCCGCCTTGGGCGGCGTCCCCGCGGGCCCGCCTGCGGTGGTTGAAGTGGTATCTACGCATGCGGAAATCGCTTAGTGAGTGGGAGTGTGCTGAGCATGTCGGCGACTGCTTGGCAGTGGCGCATGGAGCGGGGGCCGCGAGGCTGCGGCGACAGGAGCGGGTGCTGGCCCGGTGGATCTCCGGGAAGACCGAGCAGATTCGACGGCACGACGCCCGGCGGCGATCGAGGGTTTGATGCGGGTTGCCCTGATTATTGAGTGGTTGGATGCTGCCCGGGGTGGAGCGGAGACCTCGACGGGGCAGTTCGTGCGCCATCTGGTAACCCGAGGTGTGGAGCTGACCGTCTTCACCCGCAGCGACGAGGTGTCGGAACCCGGAACCAAGCTGCACACGATCCCGGTGCATGCTCCCACTCGCTCGCAACAGGCCCGGGCGTTCGTTCGGCAGGCTGCCAGCGAGGTTCGCGCCGGGCATTTCGACGTTGTGCACTCGGTTGCCCCGTGCCTGGCGGCGGATGTCTACGAACCCCGCGGTGGTACGATCATCGAAACGGCGCGACGCAATCTGGCCACCCGACCACCGGGCTGGCGACGGATATCCAAGCGGGCGGCCAACCTCCTCAATCCGAAGCAGCAGTACCTGTTAAAGGTCGAGAGGCAGCTTCTTGGCGGAGGGTGCCAACCGCTGGTCGTGGCGATTTCCGACTACGTGGTCCGCCAACTGCGTGAGCACTATGATTACCCGATGGACCGCATCCGCCCGGTGTTCAACGGAGTCGAGCCGGATCAGACCGACCTGGTCCAGCACCGGCGTTATCGGGCGGAGGTTCGGCAGCGCCATGGTATCGGTGAAGACGAGTACCTGGTCATCATGGTGGCGCACAACTTCCGTCTCAAGGGGCTAGCCCGCTGGCTGGAAGCCTGTGACCTGCTGGCCCGAAAGACGAGCCTGCCGCTGCGCTCGCTGATTGTCGGGCGGGGTCGGGTGGCGCCGTGGGAGCGGGCGGTTGCCCGTCGGGGCCTTTCAGACCGAGTGGGTTTCACCGGACCAGCCTCCGAGGTCGTCGCCTATTACCACGCCGCCGACGTGCTGGTGCATCCCACGTACTACGATCCGTGTAGCCGCGTTGTGCTGGAGGCGCTGACCGCAGGGCTGCCGGTGATCACCACGCGATACGATGGGGCGGCGGAGGTGATCGAGGACGGGGTCAACGGTTTCGTGGTGGGCGAGGACGAGTGTGTCCGGAACCTGGCTGACCGCGTGGAGCGCTTGGAGGATGGCGCTCTTCGGGCGAAGATAGGGGGCCAGGCTGCGGAGCTGGCTGATCGAGTGAGCATGGCCCGGCACGCGGAAGGCGTTTGCCGGGTATATAGCGAGGTTTCCAAGAGCAGATGAGCATGTCCGCCCAACTTGTTGGCACGGTCGCATTGCCCGCGCTGGGGGCATACCTGCTGGGAAGCGTCCCGGTTGGTCTCTTGGTGGCCCGGGCGCAGGGCGTGGACATTCGCGCGGTGGGCAGCGGGAATATCGGAGCGACCAACGTCGGTAGGACTCTGGGACGATCATGGGGGGTGCTGGTCTTCCTGCTTGACGTGCTCAAGGGGCTGGGGCCGACATTGTTGGCTGCTCTGCTGCTAGGCGGGCGGTGGGAGGCGGCGGGTCTGTCGGAGGCGACGGGCTACCTCTGCACACTAGGCGTGGGGGTATCGGCGGTGCTCGGGCACAACTATTCGGTGTTTCTCGGCTTCACGGGGGGCAAGGGGGTATCAGCGACACTGGGGGTGGCGCTGGGTGTTTTTCCGGACTTAACCTTCGCGGCACTGATCGCCTTCGGCGTCTGGATCGTCGTGGTGCTGGTGAGCCGCTATGTGTCCTTGGGGTCGATCTGCGGGGCTGTGGTGTTTCCGGTTGTGCTGGTAGTGCGGTCTGGGCAGCACGACGAGTTCCTGGCGGACCAATGGCCTCTGCTGGCGTGCAGTGTGCTGCTGGCAGGGATGATCGTCTACCGCCACCGGTCGAACTTGGTTCGCTTGTTCAACGGTACTGAGCAAAAGATGGGCAAACGGGCCGGGTCACATAAGTAGCTGTTGGGGGAGGGTTGGGGTCATCGGGTGGGCACCCCAGGAGCTGACCAAGCTGCGGGCGGTCGGACGGAACCGTCCTCGAAAAAGGCTTGTTCCCTCCATCCTCGGCGCGGTAAGCTGGTGCGTTCGGCTCTGAACGTTGAGGTTCACGTAGGAACCCGCGCGACTTTGGGCCTATGATTCAAGGGTGGGGTGCTACCTAGATGAGCGAGACGGATACCGGAACTGTGCGAGCACTAGTGATTCGCTCGGAGGCCTCGGGGCGTGCCCCGCTGATCGACTGGCTCTCCGAACACGGGGAGGTGGCGACAGTCGAGTCGTTGGAGGACGGTCTGCAACTCATGCAGAAGCAGACGTTCGACCTGGTGGTGGCGTCGCCGGCCGATTTGTGTTCTTCGGAAGGAGTCGCGCTGCCTCCGCAGGCGACGGCGATACTGGAGTCGGTCACGCAGGGCGTTTGCATTGTGGAGCAGGGCGGGCGCCTGGTCTGGGCGAACCCGCGCATGCTCGACTTCAGTGACGAGATTCGCGAGCGGGTATGCAGCCTCTGCGCGGAGACGTTCTCCTGGGCAACTTCGGAGAGCGCCCGGCGGCCCACGCATGTTCGGGGCCGCCGTTTCAGTTTTACGACGGCCAATCAAGAATATATCGAACTCACCGCAACACCGGTGATCGATCTGAACAATCGGGTGACCCAGGTCGCTGCGGTGGTGTGGGACGCGACGCAGGCTCGACGAATGCAGGAGCAGATCGACGCGATCGATAACGCCGGGCGCGAGCTGGTGCGGCTGGATGCGGAGGAGGTTTCCCGCCTCAATGCTCATGAGCGCCTCGACCTCCTGGAGCAGAAGATCATCCGCTACACGCGCGAGCTGATGGACTTCGACAACTTCGCCGTTCTGGTGCTCGACAAGAGTACCAACAAGCTGGACGTGGTGCTCTCCGCCGGTCTATCTCAGGACATTCGGCGGATCGACGTCTACTCCGGCGGAGAGGGTAACGGAATCAGCGGGTATGTTGCCCATACCGGGCGAAGCTACATCTGCCCGGACGTACGCAAGGACCCGCGGTATCTCCAGGGGATTCCCAACGCCCGGTCTTCGTTGACGATTCCCCTGCGGCTGCACGACCACGTGATCGGCGTGTTCAATATCGAAAGCCAGCGTCCGGCGGCGTTTACGGAGGATGATCGGCAGTGCCTGCAGATCTTCGGGCGGCACCTGGCGGTGGCCCTGCACATGCTGGACTTGCTGGTCTCCGAGCGCCACAGTACGACGGGACAACTGGGCGTCGACGTTATGGCGGAGATCACCAGTCCGCTGAACGACATCCTGACCATCACCTCGAACCTGATTGAAGACTACATCGGGCACGACGAACTGCGGCACCGCTTGAACCAAATCACCGACAACGCCGTAGCTCTTCGTGAAGCGATCAAAACGGTGACGACGCCGCAGCGCGGTTTACTGAGCGTGCGCGGCGGAGCCCGCGGAGCACATCGCGATCCGGTGCTGAGTGACAAGCGCCTGCTGGTCGCCGATGACGAAGAGGTGATCCGGGAGACCATCAGGGACGTCCTGGCGAGCAACGGATGCGAGGTGCACACCGCGGAGGACGGCGAAGAGGCGTTGGAGCTGATCGCCGCCCACGAGTTCGACTTGGTGCTCAGCGACATCAAGATGCCCGGCAAGACCGGATACGAGGTTTTTTCCGCCGCCAAGGACAGCAACCCCGACTGTCCGGTGATCTTCATGACGGGTTTCGGGTACGATCCCAACCACACGATCGTGCGCGCCCGGCGTGAGGGGTTGGCGGCGGTTCTGTTCAAACCGTTCAAGGTGGACCAGTTGCTCGGCGAGATTCGCTCGGCGATCAGAGCAACCCAGACCTGACGGCATGCCCAACTCGTGCTGCTCACCGGAGAATACGCCGCGCCGAGCGCAAGCGCGGTTCGGCAGAATCGCCAACCCTGTAACGGGGCGGTAACAATCCTTCGCTGGTGACAGGAAACGGGATCAGCTTGCGTCTATGTCAGAGCTTGGGTAAAGTTCCCCGCTTGCCACATACCAAAAGCACCGTGGAGAGGCTAGGCTCATGGTAACGACGGAGATGGACGTCAAACGGATCGGAGAGCAGGTCAAAGAGGCCAGCGAACCTTTCCAACGCTTGCTGGAGGAGATTCACCGGGTCATCGTGGGGCAAGAGAACCTGCTGCACCGGATGCTGATTGGCCTGCTAGCCGACGGGCACATCCTCACCGAAGGCGTGCCGGGTTTGGCCAAGACTCTGTCGGTGTCGTCGCTGGCTAAGGGGATCGACACGGGCTTCCAGCGGATCCAGTTTACGCCGGACATGCTCCCCGCAGATGTGCTGGGTACGCTGATCTACCGTCCTCAGGACGGGGAGTTCGCGGTCAAGAAGGGGCCGATTTTCACCAACATTGTCCTGGCGGACGAGATCAACCGGGCTCCTGCCAAGGTGCAGAGCGCGTTGCTGGAGGCGATGCAGGAACGACAGGTCACCATTGGTAAGGAAACCTTTCCGCTGGATGAACCTTTCCTGGTATTGGCCACTCAGAACCCCATCGAGCAAGAGGGGACCTATCCACTGCCCGAAGCTCAGATGGACCGCTTCATGCTCAAGGTGGTGGTCACCTACCCCACCAAGGAACAGGAACGACAGATCCTGGAACGGATGGCTTCGACCCACCCGATCCGGGAGATCGACGCGGTTATGCAGCCGTCCAGCATCGCCAAGGCGCGGGCGATCGTTGACGAGATCTACATCGACGACAAGATCAAGGACTACATTGTGGACCTGATCTTCGCCACGCGCGAACCTGACGCATACCAGCTGCCCATCGCCGATTGGATTCAGTACGGAGCTTCGCCGCGGGCGAGCATCTTCCTCACCCTCGGAGCCAAAGCCGGGGCGTTCCTTGCGGGACGCGGTTACGTGACGCCTCAGGATGTCAAAGACATCGCCCTGGATGTTCTGCGCCATCGGGTGATTATCACTTACGAAGCTGAGGCGGAAGAGAAGACCTCCGAAGACGTCATCAAAGCCATCCTCGATCACGTTCCGGTGCCTTAGGAAACGGCAAAACGTCAAAACGTCGAAAGATTGCGGTTTGGGAAGTCGAGACGCCTGAATCGAATGGAGGGTGGCGGAAAGTCAGAAGCGGGTGAGCGTACGATGGCACGCATTCGGGGCGACTTGGGTGAGCGGACAATGCGATTCGCTTTGAGCGTCATTGAATTGGTTGACGCTTTGCCCAACTGCACGAAGGGGTGGGCGATCGGTCGACAGTTGATGCGGAGCGGAACCTCCGTCGGGGCGAATGTCCGCGAGGCTGACCATGCCCTGACCGATGCGGACTTTGCCCACAAATGCAGCATCGCTCGCAAGGAAGCCGCCGAGACCCAGTATTGGTTGGAGTTGTCCAAGCGGGCTGAACTGCTGAGCGTTGCTTCCCTGGATGCCGCGCTGGATGAGGCCGACCAGCTCACCCGCATCCTCGGCACACTCGTACGCAAGACCCAAGAACACACTCATGGAGCCAGGTGAAATGCACGCCCCACCAAAGCGACCCACACGGAGGCGGTCAACATGATCCAACGAGTTTCGGATACCCTGAGTTCGGACGCGTCGACTCGCGGCCCATCCGACCAGCGGTCCTCCAATGTTCCGGTTTTTTGATTTTTCGACTTTTCGACGTTTGTTCGCCCATGATTCCCAAGGAACTGATCAAGAAGATCCGCCGGATACAGATCCACACCTCGCGCGTGGTCAACGACGTGCTGGCTGGGCAGTACCACTCCGCGTTCAAGGGGCGGGGGATGGAGTTCGAGGAGGTGCGGGCCTACCAGATCGGCGACGACGTGCGCACGATCGACTGGAACGTCAGCGCCCGTTTCGGGCAGCCCTACGTCAAGGTGTTTCGCGAGGAGCGCGAGCTGACCGTCATGCTGCTGGTGGACATGAGCCGCTCGCACCAGTTTGGCACCAGCGTCCAGTTCAAGCGCGAGCTGGCTGCCGAGGTGTGCGCCACGCTGGCGTTCTCCGCGATCAAGAACAACGACAAGGTTGGATTGATCTGCTTCACGGACCGGATCGAGAAGTTCGTACCCGCCAAGAAGGGCACGACCCACGTGTTGCGGGTAATCCGCGAACTGCTCCACCATCAGGCGGAAGGCGGCGGGACCGACCTGGCGGGGGCCTTCGACCACCTGAATCGGGTGACCACGCGGCGGAGTGTGGTCTTCCTGGTGAGCGACTTTCAAGCCGGCGGATACGAACAGGCTATGCGCATCGCCCGGCGGCGACACGACCTCATTCCGATCTCGATCACCGACCGACGGGAGATCGAGCTACCCAACGTGGGCCTGATCGAGCTGATCGATGCCGAGACCGGGCAGACCGTGGTCGTGGACACCTCGAGCAAGGCTTTGCGACGAAACTACACCACCACTGCCGGCGCCGGGCAGATCGAGCGTCAGCAGATGTTCCGCCGCATGGACGTGGACGAGATTAGCCTGATGACGGGTGATTCGTTTGTGGAACCCCTTCAACGTTTCTTCCGCAGGAGGGAGGCGCGACGATGACGGAACCATCGGCTCCGCAGTTCAATCGACCGCAACGACCCACTCCGGCTTCGGGTGGATCCGGGGCTGCCCGGTTGGCGTGCGTGCTGTTGGTCGTGGTGCTTGTCCTGCAGGCCTATGCGCTGTTTCGGGCACCCGTGACCGCGGTGGTCGACTCTGCGACGCAGGAATCCCGCGAGTCGGTTGACGACCTGCGGGCGATTGCCATGAAGTTGGAGGATCGCAATCTGCCGGCGGCGGCCGCGGCGGCGTGGAAGCGTCATCTGGCGTCGTCGTCGTTGGGGGCCATGGATCGGGCCAAGATTCTCTACCGAGTAGGCAAGCTGGAATACCAGAGCGAACAGTACCAGCAGGCGGTGGCGAGTCTGTACTTGGCAGAGCGGCTCGTCGGGGATGGCGATGCGGACCTCACCCACAAGATTACCATGCAGGTGCGTGAATGCCTCCAGAAGATGGGGCGGTACTCGGAGTTGACCCGGGAGATGGCCGCCCGAGCGGAGCCGCACCCGGACGCCGACAGCGGCCTGGCGGACAGGCAGGTGGTCGCTCAGATCGGCGCTGAGAGAATCACGATCGTGGACTTCGAGCGGATGCTCCAGGCCCAGGTGGACGCCGCGGTCGCCGCCCGGGCGGGGCTTTCGCCGGAACAGGCTGGCGAGTTTCGCAAGCAGACCCTTAAACAATTGGCGGATCCGCAAGCCCGGGCTCAGTTTCTGCACCAGATGGTAGCCAGCCGCGTGCTGGCGTCGGAAGCCAAGTCCGCCAAGCTGAACGAATCCGCGGACTACCGCCAACGGTTGATGGCTTTCGCTGACGACCTCCTGGCGTCCACGCTGATGACCGAGGAACTCGGCAAGCGGGCAACCGTAACTCCCGAAGACGCGGAGCGCTTCTTTCAGGCTAACTCGGAGCGTTATGCTGAGCCCGCCCGGGCGATGCTCGCGCACATTCTCCTGGAGTCCGAGGGTGATGCCCGGGAAATGCTGGCCCGAGCCCAGGGCGAGGAGGACTTCGCGGGATTGGCTGGGGAGTTCTCGCACGACCAACGTACCAAGGCCCAGGGAGGCAGGATTCACCAGCCGGCGATGCGCGAACACCCGGAGATTCCCGGAATCGGACAGAACGCCGAGCTTCAAGGCGCCATCTGGGCGGTGGAACCGGGTACGGTGCTCGGCGAGGTGTACGAGTCCGCCGAGGGCTGGCATGTGGTGAAAGTGCTCGAACGCACTGAGCGAGTGGAGAAGACGTACGATCAGGTGGCGGATCGCGTGCAGCAGGAAGCCCGCGCCGCCCGTCGGCAGGAAGTGACCCGGCAGTATCTCGAAGAGTTGTTCGAGCAGCACGAGGTGAAGCTCTATCCCGAAGCGTTCTTGCCGGAGTCCAAGGTCCGAGGCTCTGAGTCCTGAGCGTGGTGAGGTTTCGGCGGGTGGCATGGGCAAACTTGTTTGCCCGTGTGTCCTCGTTGTCCACCACGGGTAAGCAGAGCTTACCCATGCCACCCGACGCTGAAGGCGCTGCAGACAAGACCAAGCCCCAGAGTGTTGGGGCGTCCGGGAAGTGACTAGTCCTAAGTGTGGTGAGGTTTCGGTTTGAGTGGCGGCGGCGAACAAGGCGTTTGGCATAGGGGCGCGTGGCTGCTGGCGACCTGCGCGTGCGTCGTGCTCGGCGGCTGTGGTGAAGGTGCGCCGGAATCTGAGGGGGAGGTCGAGGAAGAGGTTAAGCCGATCGTCAAGACTGCGGAGCGTGGCCCGGTGAAGATGACGGTCACCTCGAATCGCAACCGCATCACCATCGCCGAGCGTCTCGAGCTGACCATCGAGGTCTTCGCCGAAGAGGGCGTCGAGATCGAGATGGATGAACCCGGAGAGCAACTGAACGAGTTTCAGATTCGCGGGTTCCGCAACATACCGGGCGAGCTGGTCGAGGGCGGTCAGCGCTGGACGCGAAAGTATGACCTGGACATCTTTCTTTCCGGCGAATACTCGATACCCCAGATCGAGGCACGCTTCATCGACCGCCGGCAAGAAGACCCGGATCAGCCGGGCGAGGGCGTAATCGAGGGCACGATCCGCACCGAGGGGTTTACTATCGAGGTGACCTCACTGCTGGAAGGTGAGTTTGACCCCACCCAGTTCCGCGACATCAAAGGGCCGGTGGAGATACCAGTCGAGGGTAATCGTGCATGGATCGCCTGGGTCGCCGGCGGTGGGGTGGTCGTTGCTCTGGTGGCAATCATCTTGGTCCTGCGGCGCGGACGGAAGGTTCGCGCCACCCCCCAGGCTGTGGTCATACCGCACGAATGGGCGTTCGATCAATTGCGGGCACTGATCGACGCGAAGCTGGTCGAGCAGGGGCAGGCTCACGAGTTCTTCTTTCGGCTTAGCTACATCGTAAGGGTGTACATCGAGCTGCGCTTCGGCCTTATGGCCCCCGAGCGCACCACGGAGGAGTTTCTCGTGGAAGTTCAGCGCAGCTCGGTATTGCGGAGCGTACACAAGACGTTGTTGGGCGACTTCCTCGAGTCGTGCGACCGGGTAAAGTTCGCCATGTACGAACCGACCGCGGGGGAGATCGAGACGACCTTCGATTCGGCGCGGGACTTCGTTCAGGAGACCGCCTCGCCGGCTGAACCTGTCTCGAATACGGCTGAGCAGGCGGCGTAAGCGGAGTCTGAGGGGCCGGTCTGCCAACCGGTCGGACCGGAAACGAGCGACATGGGCTTTGAGAGAATCACATTCCACGAGCACACCTGGTGGCTGCTGTTCCTGCTGCCGGTGGTGATTCCCCTCATCTGGTGGCGCTGGGCGCGGCAGGGCCGTCACGCGTCGGTGCGGTTCTCGTCGGTGGGGTGGTTGGCATCGCGGGGCGCCACTCTGCGGAGTCGGGCACGGATCATCGTACCACTGCTGCGCACGTTGGCGGTTGCGGTGCTGATTATCTGTCTGGCTCGACCGCGACGGGGCAACGAAGAGACCCGCATCCTGGCTGAGGGGGTGGCGATTCAGGCGTTGGTGGACGTGTCCGGGAGCATGGAGGCGCTGGACTTCAACCTCGACGGTGAGCAGGTCAACCGCTTGGCGGCGATTAAAGCAGTCTTTCGCAAGTTTGTCCTGGGTGATGGTGATGAGCTGGCGGGCAGGCCGGACGATCTGATCGGCTTGATAACCTTCGCCGGATACGCGGACACGAAGTCGCCGCTCACGCTGGACCACGCCACGGTGTTGGACATCCTGACCAACACCGACACCGTCGGATCGGTTGAGGTGCAGAGGCGCGCCCAGAAGTTGCAGCGCATGCTTCGCCGGGCGCAGCGCGCTCGAGGAGAGCGAGCCCGGGCTCGCGAGTTGCAGGCGGACCTCGAACTGCTCTCGGGCGAGGATGGCACCGCCATCGGCGACGCCATCGGATTGGCCGTGAAAAACCTCACCGAGCTGGAGCGGCGGCGGGGAGTCAGTGACGAGAGGCGGATCAAGAGCAAGATCATCGTGCTGATGACCGACGGAGCGAACAACGCCGGAGACTTGGCCCCGGCCCAGGCGGCGCAGATGGCGGCGGCGTTCGGCTTCAAGATCCATACGATCGGGGTGGGCACCGGGCGACAGGTGCTCGTGCCGCAGGTGTATCCCGACGGCAGCGTACGGTTGGGGCGCCAGAACTTTCCGATCGACGAGGCGACCCTCCAGTCGGTAGCGGAGCTGACCGGCGGGAAGTACTTCCGGGCGCGCGACGCCGACGCGTTGCACGACATCTACGCGGAGATCGACGAACTGGAGAAGACCGAGACGGAGGAGAAGCGCTTTATGCAGTTCCGCGAGCTGGCCACCGAATCAGCCAAGCTGGGGGCGATTACCCTGCCGCCGCTGCTGATGATCGTGCTGGGGCTGTTGGTGCTGGAGATTGGGTTGGCGAATACGGTATTTCGCAAGATACCGTAGGGTCCGTAGCGACCGGCGTTCCTGCCGGCGGGTCGGCCTGCGCGACGCAGGCCGCTACAGTGGTGTTGGACATGAGCGAAATTCGCTTCGACCATAAGGAATACGTTCACTTTCTGTGGCTGATGCCGCTGCTGGCCACGGTGTTCATGTACGGATTCTGGCGCAAGCGGCGCAGCTTGCAGGTTTTCGCCACCGGGAACCTGCTCGACGGATTGGTTCCCCAGGTGAGCGTGCGGCGGCAGCACTTCAAGGCGGCGTTCGTGCTGTTGACCATGGCGTTTGTGGCCCTCGGGCTCACCGGCCCTCGCTGGGGGATGCACTTCGAGGAAGTCCATCGCAAGGGAGTGGACGTGGTCATCGCTCTGGACGTGTCGCGCTCCATGCTGGCGGAGGACATTGCCCCCAACCGGATTGAGCGGGCCAAGCTGGTCATTGGCGATCTGCTCGAACAGCTCGAAGGCGACCGCATCGGCTTGGTTACCTTCGCCGGGGCGGCGGTGAAGAAGTGCCCGCTAACGCTCAACTACGGTTCGTTCAAGATGGCTTTGTCAGACGTAGATACCTACAGCTCCCCGCGCGGAGGGACCCTGGTCGGCGACGCCATCCGCAAAGCCAAGGAGTGTTTCGTTGATCGGGTCAAGGACCACAAGGCCATCATCCTGATCAGCGACGGGGAGGAACACGAGAGCGACTATCCGGTCGAAGCCGCCCAGGCGGCGTACGCTGAACATGGTATTGTCGTGTGTACGGTGGGCATCGGCGATGTCCGCGAAGGGGGGCGCATCCCGGTTGTCGAAAACGGTCAGCGGACCTTTCTCAAGCATGACGGCCAGGAAGTGTGGTCTAAAATGCACCCGGCGGTGTTGCAGGAGATGGCGGTGGTTGGCGGGGGGATGTATCTGCCGGCGGAGACCCGCGATTTCGACCTGGGGACCGTGTACGAGTGGATTCGCGGCAAGCTGAACGTGGTCGAGTACGAAACGGAGTTTACGGAGCGCTACTACGCCCAGTTCCAATGGTTCGCCGGAGTAGCTTTGCTCTTGTTGATCGCGGAAACGTTGATGACCGACCGGAAGAAGTTCCGAGTTCCTGGTTCCGAGTTCCGAGTTCCGTGGTCCGAGTCATGATGGACGCAGAAATGCAGAGCAGACTGAGGGAGTCAGTGGCGATGACTAGTACCTCGACTCAGCTGGGTTTGCGGGTACCGAGGGCGTTTACCGAACCGAGCCGCGACCGTGAGGGAGCGGAGATGCCGGAGACAAACATTCCCGCGATAAGACCGCTTCCTGACGGGCGCGGCTCGGACGACCCGCAGCTTCGAGCGATTCGGTGCATGAGCAATCCATCGCAAAGCCGCCACAACGTGTTGGCTGCCTTGCGCTGTACTGGCGGGGCTGCTGCTCTGCGCCTCTGCGTTCTACTCCTCGTTGCTCTGACGGCGCCGGTGTTGGCTGATGAAGCGCTGTCACCCGCAGAGCAGGTCCGCCGGGCGAATCAGGCTCTGGCGGATGGCGACTTCGAGCAGGCTCTGGAGGGTTATCGCCAGGCGGAGGTGCTCCTGCCGGACGCGCCGGAGTTGGCCTACAATCAGGCGATTGCCCATTACCGCGCCGGCGATCTTGCCAAGGCCCGGGAGCAGTTCAGCGCCGCCTTGGCTACGCGCGACCTGGAGCTCGAAGCCAAGATCAAGTTCAACCTGGGCGCCTGCCGGTACGCCGAAGCCCTGGAGAAGCTCTCCAGCCTTCAGGAGGCCATCGATCTGCTGCGCTCGGCGATCGAGCACTACGTGGATGTGCTGGAACTCGAGCCCGACGACGCTGACGCCCGAGTCAACATCGAGACGGCCCAGTTGCTCATCAAGGACCTGCTCGACAAACTCAAGAACCAACAGGAGCAGGAACAGGATCAACAGCAGCAGGATTGTGAGCAACCCCAGGAGCAGGATGGTGATCCCTCCGAAGAAGAGCAGCAGGAAGATTCGCAATCCGAAGAGCAACAACAGCAGCAGGAGGGCGAAGAACAGCAGCCCCAGCCGCAACCTGGAGAAGCAGAACAGGAACAAGAGCAGCAGCAGCAACAGCAGGCTGGTGAAACGAAGGAGCGACAGCTCACCGAGGAGGAAGCTCAGCGCCTGCTCCAAGCGGTGCGCGACAAGGAGCAGCAGCGCCGAGACGAACAGGCCCGGCGACGGCAGATCGGGCGAGCCAAGGTGACGAAGGACTGGTGATCGCGGGCATGGGCAGGCGGCTGGGTATTCTGATTGGCGCGATCCTCGGGCTCGCGGCGGCGCCCGCGGCGGCGGAGGTGGAGTTCACCATCTCACCCGAGCCCTACTACGTGGGTACACCGATTACCCTGCGGATCGACGTGCTCAACGAGCCCGAGCATGAGCCGCCGAGCATACCGAAGATCGACGGGGCGACGGTTAGCGAACCGAGGACTGAGAGGCGGCAACACAGCGTCAATTCCAACGTCACCCGCAGCGTGAGCTATACCTACCAGATCGTCCCGCACGAAGCGGGCAGCCTGACCATTCCCTCGATCGAGGTGGCGCTCGCGGGAGGAACACGTCAGACCAGTTCCCAGACCTTCGAGATCCTCAAGACGGACAACGAGGGACTGCTGTACGTCGAGGTGCATGGAGACCGGGAGAAGCTCTACCTGGGGGAGTCGATCGAACTAGCTCTGGAGATCTGGATCAAACCCTTCATCAACCGGAAACACAACTTCGGTACGTCCAGCGACATGCAGGGCTGCATCGACTTTCGCAATAGCGGTTGGGGACCGTTCGCATCCTTGCTCCAGGAATTGCGCCGCCTGCCGGTCAAGCGCGGGCGCCGCGCCGACCCCGATGGTGTCGAGCAGGACTACTATGTGTACCGCCTGGAGCGAGCGGTTTGGCCGGAGAAGGCTGGTCGCGTGGAACTCCGCGACATCAACATCATCGTGGACTACCCGCTCCGCGTCTCCCGCGACCGAACGTTCTTCTTCAACGAAGCCCGCGTGACTCAGTCACGATCGATCAGCGCCCGAGCCCAGGTGGACCCCATCGTGGTCCAGCCGATTCCGACGGACGATCAGCCGCCGTGGTACAACGGCGCCGTCGGGCGCTGTCAGTTTGACGCAGTCGCCAAGCCCACCGAGGTGCACGTGGGCGATCCGATCACCCTGACCATGACCATCCGGGGTGGTGGACGGTTGGACTTGCTTCAGCCGCCTCGAATCGACCGGATCGAGTCGCTCAGCCGCAACTTCAAGATCCCCAACGAGATACTGGCTGGAGAGGTGAGCGGGGAGGTCAAGCGGTTTACCCAGACGATCCGGGCACGCAGCGACACGGTCCAGGAGATTCCCGCGATTCCGTTCACCTACTTCGATACCGAGAAGGAGGAATTCGTGACGCTGTACAGCAAAGCGATTCCCCTTCGGGTGGCGGCTTCGGGGCGGATCGCGGTCAGCGGCGTGGTCGAGTCAGATACCGGCCCTCGGGTGTCCACCCGGCTGACCCGTCGGGCGGAGGGCATTCTGGGCAACTACACGAACATCGACGAACTGTTGACCGAGCAGGCGTTCGCGCCGGCGTACGGATCGGTGATCTGTGTTGCATCTCCGCCTCTGTTGTTGGCTATGGTGACCTGGGCACGCCGACGGCGCACGCGGTTGAAGTACGATACTGCCTACGCCAGCCGCCGCACCGCCGGACGAACCGCCCTGCGCGCCCTCCGGGCTGCCGGCGCCACGAATGACGCCCGGGGCGAAGCCGGGATCGTATTGACCGCCTTGCCCCAGTACATCGCAGATCGGTGTGGCCAACCGTCGAGCAGGCTCACGCGCGGTGAAGCGGCTGAACTCCTCCGATCATGTAGTGTGGCGGAGGAACACGTCGCTCTCGTGGATGGTCTTCTGGAGGAATGCGAAAGCCTTCAGTACGCCGGGACTACGCCAGACCATCGGGCGGACCTGGGGGAACGGGCCCGGGGTTGCGTAGCCCTGCTGGAGAAGGAGCGGTTCTGATGGTCCAGCCGGTCACCACCTGTCTGAGGCGAGGGGCGCTCTGGGCGGTTTTCGCCCTCGTCGCGTGTCCGCACGCGGTGTGGTCAGCGGCGCCGGGCAATCCGCCGGGCCACCACCAACAGGTGGCGTTGCTGGAGCAGGCGCTGGCTGACTTCGACGAGGGCATCGCCTTGCTGACGTCGGACCCGGACGCCGGAGCGAAACGTCTGCACGCCGCGGTGACGGGCTTCGAGACCGTCGTACGCCACGGTCCGCGCAACGGCCGCTTGTACTACAACCTGGGTAACGCCTATCTCCAGTTGGGCCGGTTAGGCCAAGCCATCGCCAACTATCGCCGGGCGGAAGCGTTGATCCCCTCCGACGGTCAGCTACAGGCAAACCTGAACTACGCCCGCCAGTTGCGTCGCAGCCAGATCGCTCCGTCGGGGAGTGAGACGTTGGTGCGTACCTTGTTCTTCTGGCATTACCGTGTACCGCTACGGGTGCGGTACCTGGGGGCGTTGGTGGTCTATGTGCTCTTCTGGGGCATGCTGCTGGTCCGTCCCTTGCTTCGCCAAGTGGGCTTGCGTTTGATCGTGGTGCTGCTGGGGATCGGCTGGGTTACGCTTGGGGTTTCGAGCGCGGTCGAGTGGCAGCTGGAGTCGAGCTCGACCGCGGGGGTCATCGTGGCGGACGAAGTCGTCGTGCGCAAGGGCAACAGCGCCCACTACGAGCCGCAGTTTCAGCAGTTGCTCTATGAGGGCGTGGAGTTCACCCTGATTGAGCAGCGGAGCGACTGGCTGCGCATCGAGCTCCCCAACGGTAGCACCGGCTGGATTCGCGCCGATCAGGCGGAGATCGTGTAGACCACCACGCTACGCCGGGCGGCGAGGGTCGGTCCAGCCCAGCCCTCCGGGTTCGGCTACGCGCAGCACGCGCGGTGGCTGATCCTGAGCAAGCTCGGAGGAATTGGCCGCTTCGATTATGGGCGGGGCGGGCAGGCTGAGGGATCCACCGACGGTCGCCGAGCCAGCGCCCGAGTGAAGCGAGCGTTCGACGTCAAACTGCGTCCGGGCTTTCCAGAGGGCCATCGCCTGCTGTTGCAGAGCTCGACGGTCGCGTTCGACCGACGAACGGGATTTCTCCAGCAGTGCCTGTTCGCTTTCGAGATGTTCTTCGCGCTGGTCGATCTGCCGGGTACGAATGCGGAGTTCCTCCTGAAGCTTGAGCAGTTGTCCGATGCGCACTCCCGCCCCGGAGGCGAATTCGAGTTCGGACTGTTCTCCGAACACGCCGTCTGCCGCCTGCTCTTTCACCCGCAGTTCAATCGGACCGATCCTCAGGCGCTCCCCCCCGCGCAGTAGGGCGAGGGACACACGTTTGCCATCGACCCAGGTTCCCGAAGCACTGGTCAGATCAAACACCGCCGCGTGTCCGTCGATATGGACCAGGGCGGCATGAACCAGCGCGACCTCAGGATGCTCCAGGCGGATGGGCACCCCGGGACG
>JAAEQG010001211.1 GCA_024231775.1 bacterium | reverse complement strand
TCTCGCGCGGTAGCATCGAGAAAAGACACCGGGGCGGCCCTCCACAGGCCGCCCCGTTTCTTTGGCATTTGCATTGTCACATTGGGCCCAAGGGCAACCCGCCACTACCAACCCTTGAGATGCCGCAGATGGATGGGTAGGAGCGTCGCACGGTGCTGGGCGGGGCCCTGGAAGGAGAAGAGGCGTCGCGCGTAGCGGAACGCCTCGGGGAAACCGCCCGGCTCGGACATGAACAGTCCGGTGCGGTATCCCTCACCGGCCGCAAAGGCCTTCTCCATCGGGACTAGCCAGCGTTCCACGTAGTACGTCCAACCAGCGGATTCGGTCTGGGCGATCAACCAGCGGGCCGCCGCCAGCGCCCCGTCGTAGTCCTTGCCGTGTGAGTTGAGCAGAATGATCAGATCGTGGACGCGGACGTAGTCCTTCCAGGTCGGCACGTGCCCCTGGCTGACCCGAACCTTGAGTTGCTCGAACTGCTGGGAACGCAGTTCCGTCAACAGACCGAGATAGACAGGGTTCCAGAGACGCGCCTCGTTGTCCTCGTCGTAGGCGCCGGACACTTCAGCCGTCATGATGGATTCAACGTACTGGTCCGTCACCGCCGGATCGTCGGGCATCTTGGCGTGAGCCATTCTTGTCACAAGACGGGCCGCGTAACCATAGGGATAGGCGCTGTCGGACAGACAGCCACGCAGTTCCCAGAACCGCTCGCGCAGGGCAGCCCCAAGAGCGATGAGTTCCTCAACCGTCATCTGTTCGATACCCAGTTGAGCCTGAAGCTGCGCCGCAAGCTGATCCTCCACATCCTCGTAGCGGGGCCAATCGGCCAGAAAGGCGTCCTGGGTCCGCCAGATTTCTTCGTGGGTCCCCAGCCGCAGTTCGGCCTGCACATCGCCAGGGTCCACGCCGAGAAGCGTCACGCCGCTCACATCGGGCAGCGTC
>JAAEQG010001210.1 GCA_024231775.1 bacterium | reverse complement strand
GGGGAAAACGTCGAAACGTCGAAACGTCGAAGAGTTGAAAAGTCGAAACGGCGACAAGTGTGAATGTTGAAGCGGGCGTTGCCTGCCTAGTCCCCACCTCGAGATCCGCCCGTGGGTCGGATCAACGAGATGGGCCACCCGGCTGTGAGAAGGCAATACGCAGATCGATGGGTTTGAATCGGCAAGCTCGAACTGTGTTTGGAACGAGGTGGAACGCAGAGACGCAGAGTTCGCAGAGAAGCCGAGACGGAATGGTCCGCCAAGCCATTCCCGCCGCGCCTCTCTTCTTCAGAAAGCCGCTAGGAAGCACAAGAGGCACAAACCTTGCGCTTCTTGAGCATCTTCGTGGCCAGTCTGTCCCCCACCTCGAGAGCCGCCTGGAGGCGGATCAACGAGATGGGCCACCCTGCCTGGAGAAGGCGGAACGCAGGCTGATGGGGTCGAGTCGGCAAACTCAAGCTGTAGCTGGTATCAGATCCGAATCGTTCCCTCCAGGTAGGTCACCGCATGGCCGCCGATGTGTACGCGACCCGCTTGGGCATCGTTTCGGCAGAACAACTCGCCTCCTCGTTCGGAGACCTGCAGGGCGTGCAGCTCGGTCTTGCCCAGGCGGTCCGCCCAATAGGGTATCAGGGTGCAGTGGGCTGATCCGGTTACCGGGTCTTCCGGGATTCCCGCCCGCGGAGCGAAGAATCGCGAGACGAAATCCACGCCCGGCTGGGAACCTGGGGCGGTGACGATTACGCCCAGGGCATCGAGCTCCGCCACGCGCTGCGTATCCGGGTCCAGCTTCCGCACTTCTTCCTCGCGTTCAAACACGGCGAGCAGATCGCGCGATTGGCGCACCGCGACCGGTTGTTGCCCCAGGGCTGTGGTGACCTCTTCGACCGGCGGTCCGGATTCTCCATGCCAAGCGGGAAAGTCCAGCACGAAACGGCTCGCGTCGCCGGAAACAGCCACCTCTCCGCTCAGGGTGGAGAAGCGTAGGCGAGACCGATTCACCCCCAAGTGGTTCGCCAGCACATGGGCAGTAGCTACGGTCGCGTGTCCGCAGAGGTCCACTTCTATCTGTGGGGTGAACCAGCGCAGGTGGTAGTCTACATCGTCTTCGTCCTTCGCTGGAACGAAGAACGCGGTTTCGGAGAGGTTGTTCTCCTGGCCAATAGCTTGCAGCACGTCATCCGCCAGCCATTCCTTCAGTGGGACCACGCCCGCAGGGTTGCCGCCAAAGACCCGGGAGGTGAACACATCTACCTGAAAGAGGCGAAGTTCCATGATGGTCCTTTCTCGTTCTTCGGGCGAGGGTAGGGTTTTATTCTATGACGGTTGCGCCCCTCACCCAACCTCTCCCCACTGGGGAGAGGGGCTTTTGAGATAGCTCCTACTATGTCTAGCAGGGCTGAGTTTGGATGTCCATCGGGTGGGCTGCGCACGGCGGTCTCTTTTGAGCGTGGCAGGCTGGGAGTATACTCCTTCGCCATGGTTGATGATTCCGGATCGAGCGAGCCTCCGTGGACGGTACACCGTCTGTTGAGCTGGACCCAGGATTACCTTGCTCAGCGAGGCGTGGATGAGCCGCGCCTGGCGACGGAGGTGTTGCTGGCCCATGCGCTCGGTTGGAAGAAGATCGACCTGTACACCCGCTTTGAGGCGGTTCCAGGACCGGAAGAGCGGACCGCGTTTCGGACATTGGTCCAGTCGGCTGCGGGGCATACTCCGATCGCATATCTGGTGGGTGAGAAGGAGTTTTTTTCGCTGGTTTTTGAGGTTTCGCCGGCTGTGTTGGTGCCGCGTCCGGAGACGGAGGCGCTGGTGGAGCGGGTGTTGCGGCTTTGCGCGGAGCGCGGGCTTGATGAGCCGCGCTTCCTCGAGGTCGGAACGGGAAGCGGGTGTATCAGCATCGCGATTCTGACTCAGCTTGCCTCCGCGGCGGCGGTGGCTACGGACATCAGTTCTGAGGCTTTGGCGGTGGCGGGTCGGAACGCGGATCGGCACGGCGTTGCGGACCGCCTGGCGCTGGTCGAGGCGGATCGGCTGAATCTGCCCCCGGAGGACTCTCCGGCGGAGGGATACGACTTCCTGGTATCGAATCCTCCCTACGTAACGGTGGCGGAGATGGCGGACCTGCCGCGGTCGGTTCTGGACCACGAGCCTGCCGTGGCGTTAGCTGCGGAGGACGATGGGCTCGTTTTCTACGCGGAGTTTGCCGAGCGTGGCCCGGCGATTCTGCGGCCGGAGGGCTCTATTCTCGTGGAAATCGGGTATGGTAAGGGCGGGCGCGTCCGAGAGATCTTCGAGCGCACCGCGCGCTTCGACCATGTGGGGACCTGGCGTGACCCCGGCGATCCGCACGATCGGGTGATGGAGTTTCGGTTGAGGTGATTCGCGGTGAATTGAGCGGGCGGAGCGACACGCCCGATGGCCCGCCAGCGCAGCCGGTCGGAAGTCGATAGGCATTGCAGTGATTGCAGGAAGTGAGGACGAGTCTCGTGGAGCACTTTGAGATTACCGGCGGGTCGCGGTTGAGAGGAACGGTTCCGATCAGCGGTTCCAAGAATGCGTCACTTCCGATTTTGGCCGCCACGATGTTGTGTGAGGGGGAGACGATTCTGCGCAACGTTCCGGATCTGCAGGACGTTCGGCAGATGATTACGCTATTGAATCGACTGGGCGTCTCCAGCGAGAGGCTCGAGGACGGTCGATTGCGCTTGCGCGTTGAAGACGAGATGAACTGTCATGCGGAGTATGGGCTGGTCTCGAAGATGCGGGCCAGCGTGTGCGTGATGGGTCCGCTGCTGGCCAAGCGCAAGCGAGCCCAGGTATCTCTTCCGGGTGGGTGCGCGATTGGAGACCGGCCTATCAACCTGCACGTCGAGGGCATGCGGGCGTTAGGGGCTGATTTCGATCTGGTCAACGGGGATATTCAGCTCAAAGCCAAGAAGCTCCGCGGTACCGAGTTGTTCCTCGGCGGGGCCTTCGGTTCTACGGTGACCGGGACGGCGAATGTGTTGATGGCGGCGGTGCTGGCTGAGGGGCGGACGGTGATCGAATCGGCGGCTTGCGAGCCGGAGATTGCCGACTTGGCGGAGTTTCTGAATCGCTGCGGAGCCCAGATCGCCGGACAGGGTACTCCGAGGATCACCATCGATGGCGTCGAGACGCTGTCAGGCGTAGGGCATCGGGTGATCGCTGATCGGATCGAAGCGGGCACGTTCATGGTTGCGGCAGCGATTACCAACGGCGAGCTTCATCTCGAGGGCGCCTGTCTGGAACACCTGCTCGCGGTGGTGGATCGACTGCGGCATGTCGGACTGAACATCGAGCGGTACGAGAAGG
>JAAEQG010001209.1 GCA_024231775.1 bacterium | reverse complement strand
GCGCGGCGATGAGGGTTTCGCCGGTGAACGGTCGCTGCCCGG
This sequence comes from bacterium, assembly GCA_024231775.1. Classification (GTDB taxonomy): domain Bacteria; phylum Planctomycetota; class Phycisphaerae; order UBA1845; family UBA1845; genus JAAEQG01. The sequence continues at coordinate 599 of JAAEQG010001209.1, read as the reverse complement.
TCAGCATCTCGTACACCATCACACCAAAGGCCCAGATGTCGGCCCGCCCGTCCAGCGGCTCTCCCTGGCATGCCTCCGGGCTGAGGTAATCAATCGTGCCGATCAGCATCCCCGTTTGGGTCAGGCGGGGGCTATCGGCCACCTGGGCGATGCCGAAATCGGTCAGGCGGGGCGTGCTGTCCTCCGCCAGCAGCACGTTGGCGGGCTTGAGATCGCGGTGGATGATTCCCAGGCGGTGGGCGCGGGTGAGGGCGTCGGCCAGGTCGAGGGAGATTTCGAGCACGCGCTCAATCGGCAACCGCCCCTGCTGCTCTAGCAAATCTTGGAGCGAACCGCCCGCGACGTATTCGATGACCAGGTAATGCTGCCCATTCTCCTCGACGGCGGCTACCATCTCGACGATGTTGGGATGCTTTAGTTGACGCAGGGCCTCCCCTTCACGCACAAAGCGGGCGACAATGTCGGGGTTGTTGGCGACAATGTCCGGTTTGAGCATCTTGATGGCGACGATCTGTCCCGTTTGGGTGTCGGTCCCCCGGTAGACGTCGCCCATACCGCCCCGGCCAAGCAAATCCTTTTCCGGGTCGTCGATCTCAAAG
>JAAEQG010001208.1 GCA_024231775.1 bacterium | reverse complement strand
GTTCCGCAAATGGGTCGTCGTCCGCGGCCGGAGCGGCGGGCGCCGGGGCCGGTGTGGATGCGGCGGGAGCCGGGGCGGCAGCCGCTGGGGCTGGCTTGGCCGGTTCCGCAAATGGGTCGTCGTCCGCGGCCGGAGCGGCGGGTGCCGGGGCCGGTGTGGATGCGGCTGGAGCCGGGGCGGCAGCCGCCGGGGCGGGCATGGCCGGTTCCGCAAATGGGTCGTCGTCCGCGGCCGGAGCGGCGGGCGCCGGGGCCGGTGTGGATGCGGCGGGAGCCGGGGCGGCAGCCGCTGGGGCGGGCATGGCCGGCTCCGCAAACGGATCGTCGCCCTTGGCCGGGGCGGCAGGTGCTGGAGCTGGTGTGGACGGACTCGCGAACGGATCGTCACCCTTGGCCGGTGCGGCAGGTGCGGGGGCCGGTGCGGCCGGGCTCGCGAACGGATCGTCACCCATAGCGGGAGCAGCAGGTGCGGGGGCCGGTGTGGCTGGAGCCGGTGCGGCGGGGGCGATCTCGGTTCCAATACCTGCTCCAACCGGTGGCTTGATCGGGGCCGGCTTGGGCTTGGCAACCGGTGAGAGGCCAAACGAACCGCTTCCAGCAGCGGCCGGTTGAGCCGCCTTCTCGACCTGTTCGCGAACGGTGCGTTGCTCCTCGAGGCGAATCTCTTCGTATCGTTTCGCCCTACGTTCTTTTTCTCGCTTCATGGCAGCAATACGGGCCTTGGCCCGATGCTCCTCCAGCAGAATTCGCTTGCTGCCTTGGATCCGCTCGAGCGACTGGGCGACGTTAAAGACCTTGCCGCTGTCGGAGGTCTCCAAGTCGGCTCCCTTCTCGAAATCGGGCAAAGCGGCTTCCTCTCGACCCAACTGCAGCGAGCATAGACCCCGAAAATAGTAGCATCGCGGGTCCTTAATGCCGGCGTCAATGGCCGCCGAGAAGAGCTCGTGAGCTTTGACGTAGTCTTTGGAGAAATAGGTGTGAACACCCGTGCCATACGCCTGCTCCAAAGCGGGCTCTTGGGCGTAGAGAGAGACGGTGCCAAGGAGGAGGAATCCTCCTGTCAACAGCGCGAGTCTGCGATACATAACAACTGACTCCTACCAGCGAAAACGGTGAACCCAACCGGACAGACACGAGTGGCGACCCCTCGCCACCGCCGTCCCAACCGCGTCGGCGCACGTCCGCCGTGACGTCCTATTGAGCCTCGCCAAGCAGATCAACCGAAGGATTCCAACGGATGCCCAGAAATCCGGACTCCGGCCGAAATCGCCCGATCATTTGCAGTGCAAACGTCAATAAGTACTCGGATTCCGTCCAAACTCAGCGCATGAAGCGATGGGCAAAATGTCCCCTCATACTAAGGCTCATACTAATCTGGCAGAGGGCGGATTTCAAGCAATCTGCGCAAGTCTCGGCGGGCATTCCGGCGGGGCCTCGCTCTGGGGTGCTTGTGCGAGAGAATGGACGGCAGCATTACGGCGGATTACGGAGCCCGCACGAATGCACGTAACCATACCGTGTGGCACGAGTTGCGACAATCGTCCCGCACGTCTAGGGCGCTCGGCATCCGTAATATGTTGTGTGACAGGGTTCTCCGCCCAGGGAACGCAGAGCGTCCAAGAAGTGGGTTCCCACGCGATGCATGGGAACGAGGGTTGTGGGCGGGTCCGACGAAACCAAACCGCTCGCCTCCACGCACTCACCCCGCCTCAAACGCGGCAACCCAGATGCCATCGGGCGAAGCCACCCTTATGTTTGTCGGCAGGTGGTGGAAGGAGCGGTCTGATCTC
>JAAEQG010001207.1 GCA_024231775.1 bacterium | reverse complement strand
GGTTTTTGTCCTGCCGGTCTCGATCGGAGCCCGGCCGTCCGGCCTTGGCCGGACCGAAGGTGTCGAAGTACCATTTCATCCAGCGCCGGACCGTCGCATCGAGTATTCTCGGGTTGCTGCACGTGTGGCTCGTCGCCGGTGAGATGGCCACCAGGCGCTGCCCGGCTTCCTCGACCGCCCAATCGAAGCGGCGACGGTCACCCCCGAACCTGGCCGCCGCCCGAGAGCAGACCAGGTCGCGTGTGGCCCGCGCGAAGATGTTGGGCATGGACTGGAGCGACTCAAGGTATCCCGGCTCATTGCAGTGCTCGATCTGTTTGGGGGCAACCGGCTGTCGGTCTTCCCGGCGGAGGTGCCAGCCCTCCCAGCGTTCGGACTCGCCGAACAACGCGTCGATGCTGACGGCCGACAGCCTGGCCCATTGCTCCCGGAAATCCCCCTCCGCGCACTCGACGTGCTTCTGGCCCGCCAGCCGGACGTTGTGGTTCCGCGTGTCCCAGCAAAACTCGATTTCCTCAAGGCAGTGAAACTCTTTGAAGCGGCCGATCAGAACCCGCAGTGTGGCCACCGAGGTTGGCTCAGCCAGCTTGATCCAGGCGTAGCGGCCCTGGACGTGTTCGTCGTTGACGATGTCGCCGGGAGACGTGGTCCAGACCGCCGGGATGCCGAGACTGTCAAACGCCTCGATCTGTTCAGCGAAGCGCCGGTCGATCGCCCGGCGCTCTTCCGGGGTGCAGTCGCGTGGCACGTGCCGGTCAAAATCGAGCCGCATGAACTTAACCTGGGTTGTGTCGGCATAGGTCGTGAACACCCACTTCCTGGCCCGGTTGCGCGCGGGAATCTTCAATGCCTGAAGACGGACGCCGCGGCCTGCGATGATCCGGTAGCCTCGGCCGATGTCCGCGACGGTGTTCTTGGGCCGGATGTCCTTGAGGCGCGGAAAGGCGATGGTCTCGGTGGCCCACCGGTAACGGTCGGCCGGATGGACGAAGGTCTCGTCGAAGGTGTCCGGCACGCTTCTCCCCCCACGGTGTCTATGCACCGGAGGGGTTGTACGGATGAGCCACGGTTTTGTACGGACGCTCCACTGGGAATCACCGTGGTCGGGGACAACCACAGCGACCGTGAATAATCTGATGAACTCGGGGTTATGCAGGTTCGTGCGAGCGCAGCGAACCTCTGGACGGGTGACACGCACGATCGTCTTCGACCGCGGCGTGGCAACTCCCGTCAGAACATGGCGTCGGTTCGATTGGTGCGGTAGAATGGTCGGTACGGATCCGCCGCCGATATATGCATCGAGTCAAGGAAGACACTCCATGCCCGAACGACGAACAGGCGTCCCGAAGCCCATGGCAAAGAGGCTCTACCAGGAGGTACAGAGCCGTTGTCCGCTGTGCGACGAGGACAACGTGACTAAGCTCACGGTTCATCACATCGTGCCTTACGCAGAGTCGAAGGAGCACGACCCCGCGCACATGGTGGTGCTGTGTGCCAACTGCCACGCGCGGGCTACTGCCGGCGAAATCGACCGAGACAAGCTCTACAAGGCAAAACACGGACCCCCGATCTACAAGTTCCCGGGTGCTGAAACCATGAACCAGCACGTGGTCGGCAACGGCAACGTTGTGGCGGGTCGCGACGTCACCATCCGCGTCCAGGCTAGTTCCAAGCACCGCGCGATGCCAAGGCCCGCTGGAACGGTGTGCGACGATCCTCGCAAGGTTGGCTATCTCCAGTACCTGGCTGACCGGTACAACCAGTTCCGGAAATGCGACCTCCAAAACGGAGAGAAGATGCGAGGCGGGTTCATCCACGGGGCCTATAAGCGCCACATGAAATACGCTATCCGCACCACACCCATGGAACACTTCGAGGAAGGCGCAGTCTTCCTTCAGGGCCGCATCCTCCGCACGAAGCTTGGTCGCATCCTCAACGCACGCGGCCAGCGGGTCTTCTCGTCCTTCGATGAGTTCGACGGCCACGGCGACCTGTCGATGCCCGAGGAAGGAGTTAACGCATGATCACAAGAGTCGTTTCCATGATGGCTGTTGCCTGCCTCGCGTGGACCTGGCTCATCCCCACCCATACTGCGGCGCCGACCTCGCAGCCTGCTGATCTGGGCCGTGTGCCCATCGGTTCCATAGTCGCTTGGCACAAGGCCCTCACCGGCGAAGACAAGCCGCCGCGAGGTTGGCAGGCGTGCGATGGTAGCGACATCACGGAAGGCCCGCTCGCCGGTAAGAAGGCGCCGGACCTGAACAGCTCAGCGACTAACCGAGACGGAGGGCGGTTTCTCCGTGGGAACGCCACCTCTGGCATTGTGCAGGAAGCCAACGTCGGCCAGCACACTCACACGGTGCCAGCGAAGGATCGCCCGTATGTCGTTGAGCACGAGCACGGCAACGAGCGTTTGACGCGGGCCAGCCTCACGGACAAGCGCGCCTTCATCGTCATGACAGAGTACCGTACGGGCCACAACGGCGTGCCCTCGCTGGAGGCGCGCCCCGACAACATGAGCGTGGTGTGGATTCTGCGTATCCAGTGACACCTTGCGAGCCTTCGTGGGCACCTTGGCGCAGCGACACCGGCCGATGCAGTGCCAGTAATCTGCGACGATCTAGGATATCCGCCATGTACAACCGTAACCAAGCCGAGCAGCAGATCTGCGACTTTCTGCGATCCACGGATCAGGTGCTCTTGTTGACCGGGACCCACCAGCAGGAGAAACACCCTCTGGCCCTGCGCGCCGTGCTGAGTGAGTATCCAGCGCCAGCCACCGTGCTGTTCAGGACCAACCACGCGAGCCACTACCGCGATTTCCTTCGGCCCGTCCTGCCCCTCCAGAAGAAGCCCAGGCCCGGCGTACCCATCCGTGTTCACGGCGCGTACGAGCTCTTTGTTGACACGATGAACCGTGCCTCCTGGGGCTCGACCCCGCGAGCCATCGATGTGGCCGTGTTGTATCCCATCGACTCCTACAAGGCGGATACAGGCACCGAATCGGTCCAGGACGTGCAGTTCCGCGGCGCCAAGAAGACCTTTCTGATCACCTGGACCGACAATCGGGACATAGCATGGACGAACCATTTCGCGCCCGTGCACGTCGTCTACGACGCTGAGGCAGAGCGCCCCGATTACCATGAACGGGTCAGGGAACTCTCCAAAGCGCCTTTAGCCGACGAAACGCTCACGCGCCTGCCGAAATACGCCCAGTCCATACCTCACGATCACCTGATACGGGTGAGATGTTCGCGATGCAGGAGCACACGGTGGGCCCGCATGAACATGCCCTACCCCGGCGAAGCCGTGCTCCACAGCGCCAAGACGGGCGTATACTGGGCACGCTGTCTGAAATGCGGCATGACGGCTGACGAACACACCAAGTGGTATCGATGATCGGTGGGCCTCGCACACCACCCCTCGCGCTCCTTGAAGCGCTGCACACTGTGCGCCCCATCCTTACGATGTCTGGAACGCGCCGAAGCGCCGCGTGTACCGCTTCGGTGCCTGGCGTACCACGCATTGGTGTGCGGAACTCGTGTTCAAGCCGCGTTGTACACCGTCCGCGGCCGGTCAAGCTCACCCTCGATCATGGCAGCGCCACGGGGGTGTGCTAAAGTGGGCGCCCACCCCCTTGTAGGGGTGTGCTACCGGCGCCTACTGCGTGCTAAGCTCGATCTTGTACCCTCGATCACCATGCCGACCGCCATCGCAAGCGTGGACTATCACGGGAGTTGCGACGGGCGAGGGGGGTACAAAGTCCGAGCGCTTGCAGGCCCGCTACGTTTCGAGATCACTGTTTTTTGTATCGTCAGGGCGATCGGTTGCCCCCTACAACGTAGGGGCTCAAGATCGGCGGTTGACTTGGTGTTTTCGAGGCGCAGAACACCCCATCATCGCTTGGTTCACCGTGACCGAGATGGTCGAAATCCCGCGTTGCCTGCCCGTTGGGCCCTGTTCCAGTCTCCCCTCCATTCCCCCGTGTATTCAACACCAGCACAGCGCGCCTGGGCTTCAAGGTTTTCGTTTGAACGTGAGGCTTGCACACAGCCTGACTACGCCACAGGCGCGATGTTGCACCCCGCGCGCGAGATGTGTTTGGATCCTCAACCCGGACCTTCGTCGTTCAGCGCCACACCACGATCCGGCCCCGGAACCCTGCGCGCCTGACCTCGGACGCCAGGTTGGCGATGGCCTGCTGTGGACTGTCCCCGCTGGCCTGCCAGCCCAGGAAGCGCCCCTCACTGCCGACGACCTCGACCTTCGCGCCATTGATCCCGCTTCGCACCTTGACGATCATCTCTTGAAACCTCCCCTTGTACTTCAAACGCCTTGAACCTGCGGCTGCGGGACTCCGCGCCACAGACGAATCGACCCGCGATACCCCTCGACACCCACTGCCGCGGCTAGGTATTCCAGCGCTTCGGCGACAGTCCGGCCGGAGGCGCGCCAACCGAAGAAGTCGGGGCCGTTGATGACCTCGACCTCGACTCCGCCGCCGATGCATTTGTCTGTGACGATCATTTGGCACCCTCTCTACCCAGTCCGGTGCGGTTCGTGCGCCGGTTGATCCGGGCTGACTTACGGTTTCGGTTTCGGGGCTGGCGACCCGCCTGGGCGTGCCGCTCGGCTTCGATCAGCGGGTCCGTGCCGATCCCCAGGCACTCGGCCCGCGTCGGTGTGCGACGCGCCGCCTTGCGCTTTCGGGCCACCGGCCCGACCCACTCGGGGACCAGCTTCTTGACCCGCTTGCGTTCCCGTTCGGGGTTCTCGCGCCGAGCGGCGAACCCGTAACGGCCGTCGCCAGCCAGCTCGCTGAGAGCGTCTTGCTTGGCACGCCGCGGCGGTCCTCCGTTGACGCGAACACACCACGTCTGGTCTGGATACTGTTTGGCCATGTTGCACCTGTAAGGAAGAAGGCGTGAGGCATGAGGCGATAGGCAAGAGGACAAGAATGAAGAAGGCAAGAGGGAAGAGGCAAGAGGACCAAGAGCCTCTTCCCCCCGCGTTCTGACTCTTGCCTATCGCCTCTTACCTTCCGACTGCCCTTTTACGTCTGGGCGAAGAATGGGACCGGGGAGCGGACGAGGCCCCCCGGTCCGTTGTGTGCGACTCCGCGCGCCGCCAGGCGGTCCACCTATGCCTGTGGGCGTCGCGCGGTGTTTGTACGTCGCTTTATCGACCGACTCACGCGTCCGGTGGGCGGCGCGCCGCGGTCTATCCGGGTTCGTTCGGCGTGCCCGCCGTCAAGACCGCTGCTACACGGTCCCGACGGGGCAACCACCGGCGCGGGGAACTCTCGTCTGACTCGGCACGGTGCGACCTCTCAGATCGCGTTCCGCGTTGCTCGACGGGTTAACTTTCGCGCCACTGGTGGTGGCCTATCACCCCGGATAATGCTGCCGTCTTCCGTCTACCATCATTGGGCAGACCGCTACGGACACCGCCCGCACCCGGTCCCAAGACCGGACACGTCACAACCGGCGTCCGGTGTACGCGACCCCACGTCCCGACACCCGACCTAATGATCGGTGCCGCTCGGCGTCACCCACGCACACCATGTCCGTCGGTGCCAATCGGTCGCTTTGTTCCGCCCGACGAATCGGGCGACGTTTGTGCAGACCGGCGGCGCTGACGGCAGCCTAACTCCGCTTTATCGGATCGCGCCCCGACGCGGTGTCCAAGACCTGTAACCGGCCTAGCCGGTTGGCGACCGAGAATCACCCAACACCGAAGCGCCGCGGTCAACGTCCGTCAATCGCGCCCGGCCGTCGTGACCTTGTAACGCGCGGACGTTCCCCGCTTGCCGACTATCCGTAGTCGGCTTATGCACCTACCGTTGCCGCTATCGTTATCGGGCGCTAGTGTGCATCCTAGGCCCCACCGCTCGCACGGTGGGGTGAAGGGCGCACAGTAGCCGTTAGCTACTGGCCACGAATCGAGCGCCCGACCTTGCGGGCGAGACTGCGCAGCTTGCCCGTGCTGGTGCGCATCCCGAGCAACGCCGCGCAAACGGCGGAGAGATTGTCCGATCCGAACCCCCACGTTGCCGGTGGGGTGTAGCGCTGGCCGTTGGCCATCGCATCGGCCAGACGTTCCCGCACGTCCTGCGCCTTGTGATACGCGGTTTCGGTGTCGTCGAATCGGGCGAGCGCATCGACCAGCGGGGCAACGTCCGCGTAATCGGCGAGTAGCGCGCTGGCGGTTTGCTCGGTCACGTTGACCTTGCTTGCGCCCGTGCTCTTGACCTTGCCGTTTCCCTTGCTCGGCTCGGTGGTGGTGGGCTTACTGCCCGGTTCGGTGGTGGCGACGGTTGACATGGTTTCTTTCCCTTCCGTCATGGCGCATGGTCCGGTTTCGGGCGATGGGCGGAACGTCCCGCCGTTGGAAAACCACCCGCGCCGGATTCTTGCCCGGCATCGAATTGTATGCCCGATGGGTGGGTTGAATCCACTAGAAACCGTGTAATCTAACAGTAAAATGATTTATCTTAAGTGCTTGGGGTAGCTTGGGTTACGAATCTGTAGAACGTCCGGTTTCGGCTTGTTCTCGGGCATGGATTCGGTGTAGGTTAGGGTTGCTCTGTCAGGTAAATGTTAGGATAGGTCAAGGTCTGATAGTACGTGTTCTGCCAGCCCGATATGTTTTCGGGGCGATCGGTCGGCGTGTCGGCTGGGGTTATATCGGGGGGGCATAACTGGCACTATCAGACCACGCGCGGGAGCCTACCCAACGACCGAAAAACGCCGGCCGTCCGAGAAACACCCTACTTGCGTTCCGTCAGATAGCGTGATCGTCGCGGAGATGGCTCCGATAATCATGGCAATCCGGGCGGATCGAACGGCTACGCGGTCGGGCAGATCGGCGTAGCAGTGCACGTCCCATCGTCCCAAAACATGATTAGTCCGCTTTGTCCGGTTAGCATGGCTTCGGCCCTTGCCCTAGCTGTGCAGAATCCACCATGCCCAGCCGAACCCCGCTGATACCATCCCAACCGCCATTAGTGCCATGGTGAACATCTTTCCGCCCCTTGTGGTGTAGTCCGTTTTTGCGTGGTCCTGAGTAACAACCCCGCTGGCGTGTCAATTAAAGCGTAGATTATAACCTCATGTGAGTCCAGTATAATACCAGATCGTCGTAAAGGCTGTTAACATAACGAGATAGCGTAGTCCATTCCCTGGGTCTTCGGCCGTTATCCGATGGGTTCCCGGTCTGTGCGGTCCGGTCGCGGTCCGGTAGTCGGTACAGGATCGGTGCGGCTGGCATCGGCTCGGCTGGCCCGATAACCGGGCTCTGGGGTGGTTCGGCCAGCCCGTAGGGGTTGGTCCCATAAGGGGGTGCGGCGGTAATAGTCCAAGTGGCCGGATCGGCCGATGGCCCAGGAACCGGCCGGGGGTTGAAACGCAACGGGCTCGATCTCGCGGCCAACGGTTGGCGCTCGTGATCCTCAGGTTTGGGGCCATCCGGGGGTGCCAGGTGCGAGCGGAAGGGGGACGCTGGATGAATCCGCCAGTGGATCGTGTCGTAGGTGCGTACGGCCGGCATCGCGCCAGGGTCGTGGCGACAGGCGCCACCCCCCATAGCGCCCCCTGGGCAATCAGCGTCCCCAATGCTGGTGATTCACTCCAGTTCGCAACGCACGAGGCCACGACAGGGTGGAACGGGCGATGCTCGAGCAAAGCCGTCCCTTCAGCGACGCCGGTGCCCGCCACATGATACGAGACGCAGGACATGACCGAGCTCCACTCGACGGTACGTGCGGTCGCTGCGCGGATCTCCCGTCCGGCGCGCAGCTGGAGCCGCGGTCCCCGATCGATGAAGAAAACCGATGAACGCGGGCAGGAAAACCGGCAAGCCTGTCGTCAAGCCGACCGATGACTAAGGCGAAGACTCACTGGGCGTGCAGTCGGGGTGCGGCCAGGGCGATGACGGGCCGCCCCTGAAGTGAACTTGAGCGCGGGTTTTGCTGCCCAGCTTTGCCTGCGTTCATCCTGGGCGGGACCCTCTGATCGAGCGGGTCTCCGCCCTCTTTGTTTGCCTATTCTGCCATCCTTGCGTAGTTTAACTATACCATACAGACGGTCGGGGACGCCAGGACGCCGGAGGTTCCCGCGGGGCAGTGTTGCTCTGTTCCCGCAATCCGGGCAGATCGAGCCGGCCAGGGGCAGTCTCGGTAGGCCGCTTCGGTGACACGGGCTGTCTCTGAGGGTGTCCACGTGCGATCGATGGTTTGGAATCGGTCGGTGCCCCGTGCTGCTCACCCTGGCCGACGTCGCGCATTCGGGAAACGCTACGCCACGGGTTGGACACACCGTGGAGCCAAGGACGCCGGGTCACGGCTGTCCGTCAGGATCGAAATTCGGCGGCATGTCGAAGGACTGTTCCTGATAGACTCGAACGCTGTTCCCGATCGCCCGCAGGTTGCTCGCGGCTTCGAGACGCAGGATTCGCTCGGCCTGGTCACCGTTCTGAGTCCGGAGATGCACGGCCAGCACGATCGAGGCCGCAGTCAGCAGCCAGGATATCGCCAAGGCGATACGCATCTTCCCGCCGGTCATGATCTCATACGCTTTCCACTTACAACTCGCGCGGTCAGAACCACGACCGCAAGGGAGCCGGCCCGCGCAGTCGCGCCAAAAACCGCTCCCTGCCGGTCGCGGCTCTGATTGGCGCCGCGCGAGCTTAGACTGTGATGCATATCACATCCTTCGGCGGTTATGCGCGCCCGGTCCGTTGCTCACTCCGATGCCGGATCAGCATCTGTGCTGGGAGAACCTGACGTAAGGACCGCCCCCAGCGAATAGCGTGTCATTCGACCCAAGTCAGGCGGTCCACCGCGCTGCTGCTCACAGAGGACCGCCGTCTCGCTCTTGTCGAGCATGAGCGGGTCTCCGTCGCAGAACACCAGGGGAGACAGGGCCTCACCCCGCGGCGGGAAGAGATATGAGCAGATTTCGTGAGCGAGGTCATGGCCGCGGGAAGACTCGCGACGGTTGAGTTCCAGGGCCTCGCGAATGATGGTCTTGTCCGTCTTGAGCCACAGCAATCGCCGAACCGTCCACATGAGCAGCTTCTTGTTCTCACGCTGCGTCTGCACAATCCTGAGCATCTCGCTGGGGTCATGCTGGTGTCTTAGCTTGGCAAGGTAGGTCTCGGCGGCGTCGCGCTGCGTCTGGGTGAGCGCCGGGTCGGTGACCATCGACTCCAGGTCGGAGACGACCTCGGCGTCTTCAGCTTGAACCAACGTCATCAGCGCAATGTCGAAGCCCTGTGCCTGGGGGGAAGCCGTACGTAGTTCCCTCATCACCCGGCGTAGCTGGGGAATGGCAGCGTCGGAGACGCGGCAGCCGAGCGAGACAAGCCGGGGGCCGGACAGCAGCCTCTCGCAGCCGCGGAGACCCTCGATCAGGTACCGGTCCATCAGGTCTTGGGGGATCGACAGGTTGACGATCGTGTTCCACAACCCAGTCTCCACTGCGAGCTTGAGCAGCGGTTCTGGGTCGGCAACCTTGGAGGCGAGGATCTGCATGGGTTGCCCAAAGAACATCCGCCCTCGCTCTTGTGCCGCGGGGTCTGGCCTTCTGAAGAGGAGCCGGACGCCATCGAGGATTATCGGTTGCGTGGCGTTGCCGGCCTTGGAACAAGCCAGCCGAAGCGCTTCGAGACAGCCTTCGCCCTGGGCCTCAACATCGGCGCTCCAGATGGCCATTAGCCTGGTGATGCACCGGTCATCGTCGTCGGGGCAGGCCTCGGCGATGGTTTGGGAGGCCGTCCTGATCGCCTCGTAGGAAGCCGTGGGCTCCAACAAGACCGTGAAGGCCTGCTCCGCCCAGTTGGCAGAGCCGGCAGGGACGACCAGCGCGAGG
>JAAEQG010001206.1 GCA_024231775.1 bacterium | reverse complement strand
TGGCCAGGGAAGATGCAACGCTATCGTCATCGTCATCATCACCCTCGCCGTCGCATCCGGAGAGGCTGGAGTAGCGGGCGCAGACGTCGCAGCCGGCGCCGGACACATCATCGGGCGACAGGTCGCTCGCCGCGGGAACAACGTCGAAGTCTCCGACCTCAACCAGCTTGCCCGTGATCGTCATCCAGAACAGTGCTCGATCACCGTTACCATCCTCCGCGAAAGCGATGCTGCCGACGAACTCCTCCACGTAATACACGTTGAAGTATTCGTCCACGGTGATGTCGGGCAGAATAGTGTTGGGTGGACTCGCCACCATGATCTGACCGGAGCTCTGCAAGACCACCAGGTCCGCGTTGGCTGCGTGCACCAGACTGCACACAATACCGCTCTCCGGATCCTGAAACTCCCACCACGCGGCACCCTCGACCCTCGACGCCGCACTCGCCGTCACCACCACGCCGATCCAGACCATCACTCCTCGGTAACGCATGAACATGGACAACTCTCCTTAGACTCACCGCACCCCGCGGAACCACCGAGAGCATCCTACCGCCATGCAGATAGCCTGTCTCCCGCGGGACGGTGACCGGCTATCGACCGGGGCGCGGAGGGGGGAGGTCACGGTGCGGGCAGACCGCCGCCTGGCTGGGCGCCCAGGAACGGATCGAAACGCGGTTCGTGGATCACGCGCAACCGCAGCGCGGTGATTCCGACCTGCCTCGTCTCGACATCACCGGCACACTGTCTGCGGATCGAGGCAACGCACCGAGCCCGATCCGCCAACCACTCGATCCGTACGCTTTGTGCGTTCGCGGTCCGTATGTCCGCCCAGTGTTCGAGGATGCAGTCGTCCGGCTCGAGACCGTGGCAGCGAACCGCGTGGGCGGCGGCGTCCATCATCTCGGCGTACGCTTCCCGAAGAGCGCGCAAGTCAACCTGCTCAACATCCGCACACTGGAACGGAGCAGTGAACTCTTGGAGGATCACCGCGCCGGGCATGATATTCTGCGACGGGTCAGCCAAAGCGCCCGCGCTCGCGCGGGGCAGCCCCCACGTCCGGCAGGTCCAGCTGATAGTCCCCGATGTAGCCCTTCTTCTGGAAGTGCTGCAAGGTCTCGTCGATGCTCTTGAACACCCGCGTCGCGGTCTTGGTGATGAACGGCGAAGGTTCGGACGGAGGATCCCACACCACGTACACTTCCTTAGTGCCTTCAAAGGCGTGCTGCAACTCACGCTCCACGCCCGAGGACAGCCCCGGCTTGCCGCCCGGCAGGGTGGGCACGTAGCTGATAATCATGTCGGTCTGGTCGATCAGCTTGAAATCGCGCGCGTAGATCTGGGCGTCGATGTCGTTGGCGATCTGGGTGACTTCGTTCACCTTCAGCGAAACGTCGCGACCGTGGACGCGAACCGTCATCGTCGTCTCGCCCTTCTTGATCGCTTCCCCCGCGTCGAACAACAACCGTTTCTCGTCCAGGTCGCCGGGGTCGAAAGCGATGAAGTGCTGGGCGATGATCTCCCGGAACCGATCGATCCGAGCCAGCACGTCCGGCAGGTCCATCACGTGGGTCATCGGAAACGACGGATACACCCGCTTACGCTCCGACTCGAACATCAGGCGGTACAGCGTCTGCGCCGCTTCCTGCTCCACACCGCGGGCCAGGATGAACGCGTGACCATAACCGCGCACCGACTCGGACATCGCCTCGGTGACCACGATCTCCTCCTCGCGCCACACCAGAATGTCCTTGAGGGTGTGCTCGAGGTCGTGCTCGCGGATCAGGCACTCGTGAACCGCGTCCACGTTGTCCACCAGGGTGATGTACAGATCCGCATCCAGCTCTTTCATCTGGTCAAAGTCGTACGCATGGAACAAACCATGATGCCACCGGAAGGTCGCGTGCGTATTGACCACGATGTTCTTCGCCTGCCGGGCTTTGATCAGGATGTCCTTGAACACGCTCCGCCGTAACGAATCCAGACGACTCTTGGGCAGGTCGAGAATACGCCCCGCGACCACGTCCCGGGCCTCGCTGTACATCATGTCGCCCACATGGGCCAGCTCGACCTCCTTGCCCCGCTCACGGGCAATCTTGGCGAACTCTTCGATGAACGGTTTCTTGTCGACCCCCACCTGCCCGGTGAGCACGACGCGAACGCCTTCGCGCTTCTCGGAGAAGAGGGTCCCGCTGGTTGTGTTTGTCGTTGCCATAGTCAGCGGATTATACCGCACCCGAGGATCCTGCGAAAGCGGCCAGAACCAGGGTCCCACACGCCGCCGAATCCACCGGCACCCCGCCGCTGACCGTTCTTCTCCGCAACCTCAGCGTCTCTGCGTTCCCCAAGCTCGGCAATCGCTACTCGGCCGGCGGTTCGACCGCCGCCGTCACCGGTTCGGACGTCTCGAATTGACGCAAACATTCGGGCTTGAAGCGCTGGCGCTCGAAGCCCAGGTCGTCGTAGGACACTCCCTGGGCAAACGCTAGTAGCTGGAAGTAGTAAATCGGCGAGGTGTGAAAGTCCTCGTTGAACTGCTTGGCCACCTTCATCTGGCCGTGGTCGAACTGGCCGAAGCAGGTCGGGCAGATCATGCACAGGATGTCCGCCTGCTCCTCGTTCACCGTGCCCAGCAGATCGTGCATCATGTTCGACGGAATGTCGTCCGCTTGACAGGCTTTGCCGCAGCACAGGTACCAGTTGCGATGCCGCACCGGTGTCGCCCCCAACGCCCGCACCAGCTCGTCCATCACCGTGGGGTTGTTCGGATCGTCCACCTGCATGATCTTGCTCGGCTTGAGCAGGTGACATCCGTAGTGGATTGCGATCTTCAACCCCTCCAGCGGCCGCACGACCGAATTGCACACCGCTTCGTATCCCGCAACGTCGCGCAAGAGCGTGACAATATGGCGCACCCGGCTGGTCCCGCGATACTCCCGCCCGACCCGCTTCAGACGCTCATTCACCCGCGCCCGCAGAGCTTCGTCCTGAAGCAGGTGATAGGTCTCCGACAGAGTGGCGGTACAGCCGGAGCAATTAGTGAAGATATCCAGCCCGACGTCCTCCGCCAGGGTCAGGTTCCGCGCCGCCACCGCCAGCCACGACAGCTTGTCCTTCGACTTGAAGTAGATCGGATCCGGGCAGCACGAGGTACCCTCCAGATCGACGATCTCGATCCCGAGCTTGGGCAAGGTATGGCGGATGGCGAACTCCATCGCCGGATGTCGCGCCGGAATCAGACAACCCGGAAAGAACGCAAAGCGCTTCACGCCGAATCTCCTTGGGAAGCTGTCAGCCGTCAGCCATACAGTGCCGCCCAACAACGAGCCGCGACCGTAAGGGAGCGGTCCGCACGCGGCATTGCCCGAGACACAGTAAGGCACTCATAATCGATCACCGATGTCCCCCCATCACCTACTCGATCAGCTTCCGAATCTCATCCATCGGCACCGGCGCCAACGGCGGCAGCCCGAACCGCTCGCGCTGGCGGTCGGTCGCCGCACTTTGCGGCGTCGTTCTGCCAGTCGTCTCAAACGTCTTGATCACCTTCTCCACCGGTCCCGGATAGAACCCCTTGTCCGCCAACATGTTCTTCAGCGAGATAATCACCTCGACCGGTTTGACTTCCTGCGGGCAGCGCTCGTGGCAGTTGTAGCAATTGGTGCAGTGCCAAAGCACGGAGTCTTCTGTCAGCAGCTCGCTCCCCAGCCCGTACAACACCTTCAGCATGACTTCCCGCGGATTGAACGTCGTCCCGTATGTAGTCGCCGGACAGTCGCCCACGCACGCTCCGCACTGATAGCAGAAACCTGCCAGATTCCCCTCGATCTTCTCCGCCAGCTCCCGCCGGAACCCAAAGTCGATCCGCACCACGTCGCGCTCATCTGTCGGGGTCTCGGACATTCGGGCCACTCCAGCGTGCTTTCAACCATCCGCCATCGATTGCCAGATTCAGGTCTCAGTAACAAAGAACCGCAAACTCCAGCCCGTAGGAACCGAGCCGCGACCGTAAGGGAGCGGACCAGACGAAACCGCAACGATCCTCTTGGAAACGCCCCTAACCACTTCCCGCCTTCTTCTTCAAGTGTCGAATACTGTTCGACCGGCACTTAGGGCAGGACCGTTCCTTGTCCTCCCCCTTCTCCACCTTCTCGGTGTACTCGTGCCCACACATCATGCATCGAAACGTTTCGGTGCTCGTCGTCGCCATCGCAAAACCCTCGAAACCCCTTGGCCCGCAGCCCCGCATCGGGCAGTTCCTCATCCAGCCGCAGCGGCTACGGACTCCTTCTTCTTCACCTTCTTCTTCGGTTTTGGCTTCAGCGCCTTGCGCCCATGCTCGATCTCCGCCGGCGTGACCGTCTTGCGCAGCTCTTCCATCTGTTGCATCACCTTGGCGAACTTCTGGCCTTCGGCGGCGCTGATCCATTCAAGCTGTAAGCGCTCCGGACGCACCCCCGCCTTCTCCAACTGATCCCACAAACGCTGCACGCGCTTGACCGTCTGACGGTTGGCGTTGATGTAGTGGCAGTCCGCGTAGTGGCATCCCGAGACCAGGACCACCGGGGCTCCACAGCGAAAAGCCTCCAGCACCATCTCCTCCGAAACTCGCGCCGAGCACATGGTGCGGATCACCCGATTGCTGGATGGATATTGAATCCGCGAGATCCCCGCCATGTCTCCGCCGGCGTACGAGCACCAGTTGCACGCGAACCCGAAAACTTTCTTCTCCGGAGAATCCGCCAGGATTGCACGGACCTGAGCGATGAGCTGGTCGTCGGTGAAGTGGCGCATGGTGATCGCGCCGAACTGACACATCGCTCCGCAGGCACCACAGCCGGCACACGCCGCCTCGACAACGACCGCGGCTTCTCCCTTCGACCAGACGATCGCCCCATACGGGCACACCTTCGCACACTGGCCGCACTGCGCACACGCCTGCTCGTCGATCCGGCTGGTGATCGCCTCGATCTGGATCTCGCCCGCGTTGAGCAGCGCCCCCGCCCGGGAAGACGCCGCCCCCGCCTGGCAGACCGAGTCCTTAATGTCTTTCGGCGATTCACAGAACCCCGCGAAGTAAACCCCCCTAGTCGGCGCGTCCACCGGCTTGAGCTTCGGGTGCGACTCCATGAAGAACCCGTCGGACGTTTTCGATAGCGTCAGCATCCCCGATATCTTCGCCAGGTCCTTGGGCGGGACGACTCCCACCGACAGCACCAGCATCTCCACCTCGCGCCGCTCCAGCTTACCGCTGGTGGTGTTCTCCACGGTCACGATCAGGTTGCCCGTCGCCGGATCCTCCTCGATGTCGCCGGGCAACCCGCGGATATACCTCGTCCCCGCCTCCTTGGAGCGCTGGAACATGTCCTCGAACGATTTCCCGAACGCCCGGATGTCCTGATAGAAGACTACGTTCTCCACGTCCGGATAGTGGTCCGCCAGCAGCAGGGTGTCCTTGATTGTATTCATGCAGCAGATGTTCGAGCAGTAAGGCCGACCGATCTTGGGGTTCCGCGATCCCACACACTGTACGAACCCGATCCGCTTGGGACGCTGATGATCTCCCGGCCTCACGAAGTGGCCCGCCGTCGGCCCGCCCGCGCAGATCAGACGCTCGAACTCCATCGAGGTGATCACGTTGTCAAAACGGGAGTAGCCGTACTCGTCCATCTCCGTGGGGTCGTAGACGTCCAACCCGATCGCCACAATAACCGACCCCACCTCCCGGGTGATGATCTCGTCCTGATCGTCGTAGTTGATCGCCTGCTTCTCGCAGACCTCGCTGCACTTCCCGCAGGCAATGGGGTTGTTGCCCAGGCAATCGTCCATGTTCAGGATATACGTACAAGGGACCGCCTGAGGAAACGGAATGTAGACCGCCTTGCGCGACGAGAGTCCCATCTGGTACTCGTCCGGCTTGGTCACCGGACAGACCTTGGAACACTCGCCGCACGAATTGCACAAGGTGGGATCGACGTAGCGGGCCTTCCGGCGAATCTTCGCCACGAAGTTCCCCACGTAACCGGATACCTCCTCGACTTCCGAGAAGGTGAGCAGCTCGACGTTTGGATGCCGACCGGCATCGATGGCCTTAGGCCCAAGAATTCATATCGAACAATCCATGGTCGGATAGGTCTTATCCAGTTGGGCCATAATCCCGCCGATGGAGGGTTCCTTCTCGACCAGGGTCACCTGATGCCCCGCGTCCGCCAGCTCGAGCGCCGCCTCGATCCCCGAGACCCCGCCGCCGATCACCAACGCCCGTTTCGTAACCGGAACCGTCAGCTCCTCCTGCGGTTGCAGGAAGCGCGCCCGAGCCACCGCACTGGCCACCAGGTCTTTGGCCTTCTCCGTCGCCCCGTCCCAGTCGCCGGGATGAACCCAGGAACAGTGCTCGCGCAGGTTGGCCATCTCCATCAGATAGGGATTCAGGCCGGCGTCGCGCACGCACTGCCGGAAGGTCGGCTCGTGCTGCCGAGGCGTGCAGGACGCCACCACCACCCGGTTCAGCCGGTGCTTCTGGACCGCGTCCTTGATCTCGTTCTGCCCCGGATCGGCACAGGTGTACTTGTTCCGCACCGCACACACCACGTCCGCAAGGGTCTCGGCGTATGCGGTCACCGCGGCACAATCCACCGCCCCGGCGATGTTCAGCCCGCAGTCGCAGACGAACACGCCCACGCGGATCTCGCCGTTTGTCGAATCTGCAACCATAGCGTTTCTTCCTCTGCCCGAAGGCGCTCCGCTATTCGGCTTCCTCCAGAGTGTCTAACACCACCTCAGCAACATCGCGCAGCTCTATCTCGAGCTCCTCCCCGAGATGCGGATCCTTCATCGCACAGCGGAAGTGGACCTGGCACTTCGGACACGCGGTCACCAACGCCTCCGCCCCCGTAGCCCCAGCCTCCCGCAGACGATCCACCTGAATCTGCTTCGCAAAGCGGTCGCAGTTGGACCAGGTTCCCCCCGCGCAGCACATCGCCGACGAGCCCGAACGACGCATCTCCTTCAACTCGACCCCCGGAACCGCCCGTAGCACCTGGCGCGGAGCGTCATAGATGCCCAAATGACGCCCCAGACGACATGGATCCTGAAAGGTCACCTTCCGGGATCCATTGGCCTTCAAGCTCAACTCCGGCCAGTGCTGCGCGAGGTACTCCGTAATGTGCAGGATCAGCGGCGGTTTGCCCTCGAAGAACGGCGCGTAGTCCAGCTTCCACGTCCGCAGACACTCCGCACACGAGGTCACCAGCGTGTCCGCCCCGCTGTCCGCCACCAGCTTGACGTTGTGCCTCGCCAACAGCTCGAAGCTCGCACGGTCCCCATTCCACAGCAGGTCATGCCCGCAGCAACGCTCCTCCGGCGATACGACGGGCGTCATCCCCTCACGGTTCAACAGTTTCACCGCCGCACGCGTCCCCCCCAACGTTGATACCTTCAACTCGGTGAAGAACGCATCGTAGTACATCGTGCAACCGGTCCAGTAGAACACCTCACCCTTGGCTGGATCAGTTTTCAGGTCGTCGCTCAGCCAATCGAGGCGGTGCTGCTGGGTGTTACCCCGGGCCATCATCCGCATAACCGATTGCAGCGCGCCCCCATGCGGGCATTCCGGATCCACGCCTTCCCGGTAGGACATCTCGCGGAGCTTCTGCACCAGCTCCGTATACCTGACCTCCGCCGGACAGCGCTGATCGCACAGACTACACGTCAGACAACTGAACAGCGCACCGTTGCCCAGAATACGCTCCCGCTGGCCGAGGTTGGCCGCCAGGACGTGACGCCGCGGACTGTAGTCCGCCCCGCTCCGCGAGATCGGGCACGTCGCCGTACACTTCCCGCAGTCATAGCAGGCCCACGCCCGCGTCGTCCCCGCCGCTTCCGCAAGTTCCGGCATCGGAGGCTACTCCACAGCGCACTCAGCGCTCAGCGCGCCCTCAGACGCGACCCCAGGCTCGTCGCTCAACCCAGCCAATTGATCCCCATTCGCCAAGGGGCTCGGGCCTAGCCCGCGGACCTGATCGGTGAACTCATCGATCACCTCCGCGAAACGAACCCCCTCCGCCGCGCTGATCCACTCCAAGCGCAGGCGGCCTTCCTCCAGCCCCAGCATCTGCACCACGCGCATGGTCTTCTCGAACTGCTCGACCGCCCGCTCATTCCCGAAGATGTAGTGGCAGTCCCCGAAGTGGCAGCCCGAGACCAGCACGCCGTCCGCCCCCTTCTCGAAAGCCCGCAGAACAAACCCCGGCTGAATCCGCCCCGAACACATCACCCGGATGATCCGAAAGTGCGGCTGATGCTGAATGCGCGACACCCCCGCGGTGTCCGCCCCGGCGAACGAACACCAATTACACGCAAATACCACAATCCGTGGATCCCACGATGGCGTTTGCGCGAGCGGCGCACGTTTGGGGCGCGTGCGACTCTCCGTGGTTTCGGGTGAAACCCCGCGCTTGCGCTTGGGGCTCTGATCTGTGGTAGTCATGGGGTCACTTGCGCCTTCCCGTCCGCGCGGGCTGAAGCCCGCGGCTCATCGTCGAAGAACGCGTCGATCATGGCGTTCACCTGGCGATCGGTGTAGTGTCGGGATACGATCGCCCCCGACGGACACCAGCTCGCGCACGTACCGCAGCCCTTACACAGCGAAGCGTTGATCCGCGCCGCATACCCGCCCGGGCCGTCCTCGACCAACTCCGGCGCATGGAACTGGCAGATGTCCGCACACGCCCCGCAGGCTCGACACTTCTCCTCAGTCACCACCGCCACCGCCGGATCCAGCTTCACCTTGTCGTACGCCAGCAGCACTGAGGCTTTGGCTGCTGCCGCGGACGCCTGGGCTACGCTGTCCACCACGTCCTTCGGGCCCTGCACCGTGCCCGCCAGCAGCACCCCCTCCACCGCGGTCTCCACCGGGGCCAACTCCGGATGCCTCTCCAGGAAGAAGCCATCCAAGCCCAGGCTGGCTTTTAGCATGTCGTGAAAAACCTTCGTCTCCGGCTGACGGGCGCGCATCCCGACGCTCAGCACCACTAGATCGCTCGGCACTTCAAGTGTGCGGCCCAGCAACTCGTCATAGCAGCGCACCGCCTCCGCCCGTTGCTCACCGCGCACCTCCGGCGTGTGTCCCGGCGGTATGCGCACGAAGAGCACGCCCATACCTCGAGCCTCGCGATACATCTCTTCCGCTCCGGTGGAAACCGTGCGAATGTCGCGATATAGAACCGTCGTATCAATCCCCTGCCGACATAATTGCATAGCCTGCTTGATCGCCGTCGGGCAGCAGTAGCGCGAGCAACCGGTGAAACCCTCCGCGCAGCGCGACCCCACGCACAGAATGAACGAGGCGCTGCCCGGTTTCTGCCCGTCAACCGCAACGCGCTCCTCATCCTCGAAGAACTTATGCTCCAACTCCTGACTGGTGATGACGTTTGGGAGCTTCCCGTAGCCGAACTCGCCCTGGGGGTCGTGCAGCGCCGCCCCGGTGGCGAGGATGATCGCGCCGACGGGCAGCGCTTTCTGCGCCGGGGGCTCCGCGCGGGCTGAAGCCCGCGGCTCCTTGGCGCTCGTCTCTTCTTTGAGAGTGGCCTCGAAGTTACCGACGAACCCGGTGATGTTCTCCACCTCGGTGTTAAGCAACACCCGCGCCCCACTCTCCTCCAACTTCTTGACCTTCTGCTCCAGCACCTCCGCCGCCGGTCGACCGTTCGGGTACAGGTACTTCACATTCGGCGCAGCCAGGCGCCCGCCCAGGCGATCCGTCTTCTCCACC
>JAAEQG010001205.1 GCA_024231775.1 bacterium | reverse complement strand
TGCGCGTGATCCACGAACCGCGTTTCGATCCGTTCCTGGGTGCCCAGCCAGGCGGCGGTGTGCCCGCACCGTGACCTCCCTCCCGCCGCCGCGCCCCGGTCGATAGCGGTCACCGTCCGCGGGAGACAGGCTATCTGCATGGCGGTAGGATGTTCTTCGTGGTTCCGCGGGGCGCGGTAGGTCTAAGGAGAGTTGTCCATGTTCAAGCGTTACCGAGGAGTGATGGTCTGGATCGGCGTGGTGGGGATGGCCAGCGCGGCGTCGAGGGTCGAGGGCGCCGCATGGTGGGAGTTCCAGGATCCGGAAAGCGGTATTGTGTGCAGTCTGGTGCACGCAGCCAACGCGGACCTGGTGGTCTTGCAGAGCTCCGGTCAGATCATGGTGGCGAGTCCACCCAACACTATCTTGCCCGACATTGCCGTGGACGAATTCTTCAACGTGTACTACGTGGAGGATTTCGTCGGCAGCATCGCTTTCGCGGAAGATGGTGACGGTGATCGAGCACTGTTCTGGATGACGATAACGGGCAAGCTGGTTGAGGTCGGAGACTTCGACGTCGTTCCCGCGGCGAGCGACCTGTCGCCCGATGACGTATCCGGCGCCGGCTGCGACGTTTGTGCCCGCTACTCCAGCCTCTCCGGATGCGACGGCGAGGGTGATGATGACGATGACGATAGCGTTGCATCTTCCCTGGCCAGTCTGTGCGGGGCCGGCAGCGGAGCGGCGGCGACACTGACCTTGGCATTCCTGCTGGTCGGCCAGCGCTGCCGAGTGGTTCGGCGCCGGCGGGCCGGTCGCTGAGGGGCTGGAACGCTTTTGGGTCAGACCAAAGTGGAGGACCGATCATGCATCGGGCGGCAGGGTATACGCTTTCCATCGGGGTTCTGCTTCTCGCCGGGATGGTTGCCCGCGCGTCGGATGACCAGCCCGCCGCCGAGGAGCGCGCTGCTCAAACGGGTGCGGTGGACGCAGCTACGCAAGGTAGCGAGGGGCCTTCCGCGGCTGAGCGCATTTTGCGGTTGGAGCAGTCCATCGCAGAGACCGAGACGGAGCTCGCTGAACTGAAGGCCGGACAGGACGATCCCCAGGACGAGTATGCCCTGGCCAAGTCAGAGTTCACCGAACTCGACGCCAAGGTCAAGGAGCGCGAGGGGGTCCTCACGGAACACGGCGATGCTGCTGAGGCAGACTCCGCCCGCGCAGAACTGGACGGTTTGCGGAAGAGCTGGGATCTGGCCAAGGAACGTGTGGACTTGGCTTTGCGCGAGCGCACCACGGTACAGGAGAAGATCAAGACACTTGCGCTGAAGCTCGAACAGGATCGGGCGGCTATCCAGCGCCTGGAGACTCCTCCCACCTCCGCCTCGCAACCCGCAGCCGCCCAGCCAGGGTCTATCGACGAGCCGGGGGGGGCGCAGCCTTCCACGAATGGTGCGGCGCAACCTGCGTCGGCGCCGTCGAGCGTCGAGGCTCCGGCGGGGCAAGGGGCAGCAGCGACCGATCCGCCCCCGGGGGCGGCGGACGCCGCCGGTGCGGGATCGGTTGAACCTCCGAGCGAGGAACTAGTCGTAGCCCAGAAGGACGCCGAGGCGAAGCAGGCTCAGGCGCACCAGGCGGAGGCGGACGTGCGCTCGGTGGCGGATCGCCTGGAGACGCTGCGCATCACGATCGAGGACGAGCGCGTGCTCCTGGACACGGCACGGAAGAGAGCGGTAAACGCGCAGAATACACAGTCCACCCTCAGCGAGCAGGCTCGTAGCCGGTCCGCGGAAGGGGCGCCGCGACAGGAGGTGGCGGAGCTGTGGTCCGACGCGGAGTCGGCGCGGGTCCGGGCCCAGGAAGCCCAAGCTGAGGTGACCAGGCATGTTGTCCGGGTGGATCAGCTTCAGGCTGAGCTTCAGGGCTTGCAGGCTGAGCAGATCGGCGCGCTGCGTGAGGCGGAGGCCAAGCGGGCGGACGCGGATGAAGCCCAGGCAGAGGTAGAGTCGCTGGAGAATCCGTTCTCGTGGAAGAACCTGACCCGGCGGTTGATGTTACACGGTCCGAGCGTTGCGGGCATTGCTATCGGGCTGATTGTGGTGTTGTGGCTGGTGCGTGTTCTGGAGCGGCGCATCGTCTTCTTCATCGCCAGTTGGTCCGGGGACGATACGGCGGCGGAGCGTGAAGACCGGATCAAGACACTTGCGGCGGTGTTCCGCAATACAGCCACAATCGTAGCGATCATCGGCGGAGTGTTTATGTTCCTGGCCGAGATCGAGATCGACATCACTCCGCTGCTGGGGGGGGCTGCGGTCATGGGTTTGGCGGTCGCCTTCGGCGCCCAGAGCCTGATCAAGGACTACTTCTACGGTTTCATGATCTTGCTGGAGGATCAGTACGGGGTCAACGACGTGGTGCGCATTGGAGGAGTGGCGGGTCTGGTGGAGCGCGTCACCCTGCGCGTAACCGTGCTACGCGACTTGGAGGGCACGCTGCACTTCGTTCCTCATGGCCATACGACGACGGTGAGCAACATGACTCACGGGTGGTCGCGGGCTGTGCTGGATATTGGGGTCGGCTACGGGGAGGACACCGACCGCGTGGTGGAGGTGTTAACCGAACTCGGCGCGGGGCTGCGTAACGACCCGGAGTTCGGCAAGATGATCCTCGACGATCCGGAGGTCCTGGGGGTTGACGGCCTTAATGATTCAGCGGTGACCATCAAGCTCCTCATCAAGACCCAGCCGCTCAAGCAATGGGCGATCAAGCGCGAGATGCTCCGGCGGATCAAGCGGCGCTTCGACGAGTTAGGGATCGAGATCCCCTTCCCCCATCGCACCATCTACCATCACCACGCGGGCGAAGCGAAGCCCGGGATGGGTGTCCCTCCAGACGCGGAACCGCGGGCGTAGTGCCAAGTCTTGTATGTGCGCAGCGATGCGCGGATCTTCCGAGCCGCGACCATGAGGGAGCGGTTGGGTGGCATGGGTAAGCTCTGCTTACCCGTGGAGCGCGCCGATGACGTACGGGCAAACGAGTTTGCCCATGCCCCCGCCTGCGAACAGACGCAATAGTCTCGAAGTCTGTGCCTCTTGTGCTTCTTTGCGGCTTGCCGAAAGGGAGAGGGTTCACGAGGGTAACCGCTCGGAAGACGCTTCGGAATCCGTTTCCCGAACCGAGCCGCAACCGTGAGGGAGCGGACTCACTGACGGCGCATCCTTAGCCGAACCGCTGCGGCAAGGGCGCGGAACACAAACCGATGATCTCGAGATCGGCGGCTCCAAACAGTTCTCGGCATGGGGCCGTTGACGGGGCGAACCCTACCGGCTGTCCGAGCGCCTGCGAATGTGCGGGTAGACCACCTTGGCGGTGGCTAGGAGTATCAGCACCGCCTGGATCACCATGATCTGTAGCCAACCAAGATCGAACCATACCGCAGAAGCGGCGAAGAGGGCGTAGCGCGGGGTGCGCCCGATGAAGTAGGCAACCAGAAAACGCCAGCGCGAATAGCGACATATCACCGCCAGCCAGCGGATCACATCCACCGGGATCGGCAGAAAACCCACCACAGCGATGACCAGGAACGGGGCTGCGCTGAACCACTCCGCGGTGCGCTGGTACACCCGGGCCTCCCGCACCTGAGCGATCCGCCGGTAGCGCAGCAGGAAAGTGAGCACATGGTACTCGTTCAGGTTGGCCACCGCGGAAGCCAGGCTGCACGCGCAGGAAACCGCCAACACCCGTAGCGGGACTGCCTCGATCAAAGCCAACTCGTTGCTGGCTAACAGCATCACAATCCAGG
>JAAEQG010001204.1 GCA_024231775.1 bacterium | reverse complement strand
GGGGACCACGGCGAGCAGTTCGGGATGACCCCGCTAGCCTGCCGTACCTCAGACCGGCGTAATGGGGTGAGCGCCCTGCACGGAGCGGTAGCCCGCCGCATGTGGAAGGACCTATGGCCGAAGAAGAAGGCCGCCGACGTTCCCATCGGTTCGATCACTAACGGGATTCACCTGCGCACCTGGCTGCATCCGAAGATGGCCACCCTGCTCGATGAGTATCTCCCGAAGAACTGGGAGGCGCGTCAGGATCAGCCGCGGGTGTGGCAGGCTGCCAAGAACATACCCGACGCCGCTCTGTGGGAGCTGCACCAGGAGCTGAAGGCGGAGCTGATCGAGTTCGTTCGGGACAAGCTGCTCCGGCGCTTGAAGCGTAACGGGGCGCCGGCGGCGCGTTTGGCGGGCGTGGATCAAGTGCTAAGCCCGAACGCCCTGACCATCGGTTTCGCCAGAAGGTTCGCGCCGTACAAGCGGGCGGCGCTGGCGTTCTCGGATCCGGCGCGGTTCGCTCGGCTGTTGAACAACACCCGCCGACCGGTGCAGATTCTCTTCGCGGGCAAAGCTCATCCCGCGGACGCCGAGGGCAAGGCGTTAGTGCATAAGGTGGCTAAGCTGGCCGACTCGCCGCGGTTCCGCAACCGCGTGGTGTTCCTCGAAGACTACGAGATGGAGATCGGCCGGTATCTGGTAGCCGGCGTGGACGTGTGGCTCAACAACCCGCGCAAACCGCAGGAAGCCAGCGGAACCAGTGGGATGAAGCCGACCCTGCACGGCGGGCTGAACCTGAGCATCCTCGACGGTTGGTGGCCGGAGGGGTTCGAAAAGCGAAACGGCTGGGCGATCGGCAAGGGCAAAGACCACGACGGATCGCGGGCCCATGATAAGCGCGACGTGGCTGAGCTGTACCGCATCCTGGAGCGCGAGGTGGTTCCGCTGTTCTTCGACCGCACCGCGCGCGGTCTGCCGAAGAAGTGGATCAGCCGCATGAAGCACTCGCTGGCTACGGTCCCCCCGCGTTTCAACAGCCATCGCCAAGTGAAAGAGTATTGGGCCAAGTACTACCGGCCCGCCCTGCGCAAGGCATGATGGCGATGGGGGATCGACGGTAGACGGTTTACGAGCCGCGGACGATGAGGCCGTAGAGCCTGCTGCGCTCGATAATGCCAGCCTTGAAGCATCGGCCCTGTTTGCAGGGGTAGTCACCCAGATGGGGCAGAGATGCATCGAGCGCCGCTTGCAGATCGGGGTAGTCGAGCACGTTCACCGCGTACTGCCTCGAAACGTCGCACGGAGTGCAGAGGCGGCCGTCGGGCATGATGTTGGGCACTCCGTAGGGGAAGCAGCGAAACGGCTTGAACTTCTTGATGCATTCATAGTATCCGGTTGAACCAGCCAGATGAGGAGCCTCACCGGACCTGCGCATAGCCAGCAGATCGTCGATCAGTCCTTCATATCGCGGGTTGTTGGCAAGCTCCGCGGAGGGGCAGCCGTCGTCTCCGGCGGGGACCAGTTCCAGGAGGCAGCCGTGCCGCCTGGTAAACCCAACCATCTCCCGGACCGTGTCGATGTTGCTGGGGTTGATCACGCAGTTGACGACCACCTTCAGGTGCGCCCGCCGCGGATGATTCTCGATCAGTTTGAGGTTGTCGAATGTCCGCTGGGCCACCTCCGGAGCCACGGCGAGATTCGCGGCGTGAAGGGCAACGTCCGGCGAGTGGATCGACACCGAGATGGCATCCAGATGGTCGAGCACGTCCGGATTCCTATCGAGGGCGATGAGGTTGGAGCTCATGCCGACGGCGGAGAAACCCAGGCGCTTCGCCTCCTTAACGATTTCCAGAATGTGGGGGTGGATGAGCGGCTCGCCGCCGGACAGATAGAGGATGTCCACCGTCCGACGGATCCCGGCCATCAGCGCTTTTGCCCGATCGAGATCCAGTGGCGGAAAACGCTCCTTTCCATTCCGAATCTCGTGGGCTTTGCAGCAGAACGGACAGTGGGCGTTGCAGGAAAAATTGGTGAACCAGCAGACCGCCAGTGGTGAACCGGCGTACCGTTCGTCAAAAGGCGCCCGCGCCGCTCCCTGGGCGATACGCCACAGCGAACGTCCGGACATCAGGCTGAGGATGTCGCGCGATCTCAGACGATCATCTGGTGCCGAGGTCACGATGGAGAGCCCTCCGCTCCACGGAGATAAGCTACGAAGCTAGTGTCGCGGACATTCTGCGACCGAACCGAGACCGCAGTATACCCAGGCAGCAAGCAGGTGAAAGAGTGTTGGGTGAAGTACCGCCTGCCGGCGTGCGGAGGGCGTGCCAGCGACGCGGATTGCCAGTAGACGATCAGTCACCGGCCCTCCAAACCCGAGCCGCACGCGTGAGGAAACGTATGTGGGAAGACCAGGGGGAACGAAGATGGGAGAACGGTCCGGGCTAACTCACTCACGCAGTGCTCGGATGCCTGCGTTTGCAGGAAGAAACGGGAGGGTCCATGACAGTTAAGGCGGGCTGATGCAGCCCACCAAGCGTCTATGTTGCGAACGCATCGAGAAGCCCCAACGGGGCGTGATAGATCAGCCCAGGGCAACGCCCTGGGCTGTCGTGATCGAGACAAACACGAGCCCTGAAAGGGCGGCATGGTTTTATTTCGCCCCTTCAGGGCTTGTGTTGCCTCGGGCAACCCCGCCCCAGGGCGTTGCCCTGGGCTGTCATAGTGCGCCCTTTCAGGGCGAACAGAGTCGTCCAGACGCAGCGATAATAGCGCGCAGACAATCGCTGGGCGACAGAACGCTCAAAAGCCCGCCGATACTGTCACGCACCCAAAACGGGGTCGCTGAAGCCCGCAATGTGGACTGACGTGCGAAACAGGCGTAGAATCAGATGACGCTCCGCAACAGCCCGTCTTCGCAATCGAGGCGACAGCACCGTGCTTATGATGCACATCGCGTGCGCCAGTAACCGCCTCTTTGAACAAGGAGTGTCCATCGTGCTACCGCCTGACAGACCACCCGTTCGATGTAGTCGCCAGCCCCTTCGTTCGGGGCTTACGCTGGTCGAGGTTCTCATTGCGCTTGCGGTTGTCTGTTTGGTGGTGGTGCTTCTATGGCCCGCCAATCACCGCACCCGCATCCTCTCCAAGCGATTGGTCTGCGCGTCGAATCTGAGCCTAATCAGCAAGGCCACCAAGATCTACGAGCATCGAGTAGATGCTCCCCTTGCTGCGCCCGATCCACAGCACTGGACGGGCAAGATCAGGTACACCACTCCCGTCGGCGGCGGACGTGGCACGCCGGAGTCTCCAGACCGATCCCAGCCGCACCGCCTTGGTCCCGGCGGCGCCACGGAGATCTCCCCAACCCGGTTCTTGTGGATGCTGGTACGCAGCGGTGATATCATCACCAAGCAGTTCGTCTGCCCCACTAGCGGCGACACGCCAAACCCCACGGCGGACATCGAACTATACTACGACTTCGCGGGTTACCAGCACATCAGCTTTGGATATCAAGTTCCGTTCGGGCCTGGCCTCCCACACGGCTATGCCGGCCTGGACACGCACATGGGGATGGCGGCGGACAAGGGACCGTATACTGACGCCACGATACCGATACCACCGCGTAGCATGTCTGCCGATACGCCACCGGCGGACTGGGCTCCGTACAATTCCCGCAATCATGGTGGTCAGGGACAGAACGTGCTGTATCTGGATGGTCACGTAATGTTCGAGCGCACGCCATTGGCTGGTGTAGAGCGGGACAACATCTACACAGTCGCATTGGATGCCGAGCATTCCGAATCGCGAGTTGCCGGCGAATCGCCGTGGGTACGCAGCGCCTATCCTTACACGCTCTTCGGCGATGACGGCGCGGCCTTGGCCAGTGCCGACACGGTGACCTTCCCCTGAATCATGCACGTCTGGAACATCCTGAATCCAGGTGTAGCGGCCTGCGGC
>JAAEQG010001203.1 GCA_024231775.1 bacterium | reverse complement strand
GATCAACGGACGCAGTTTGCCTTCGAGTTCATAATCTAGTACCTCGACGTGGGTACTGTGGGCGTCCGGGCTGGACGTCATCCACCCATCCAGACCATCAGCGACGGCATAAATGCGGTATCCGGTGGGAGTTTGTCCGGCCAGGCGGGCAGGAACGACCCGGATCACCCTGCCGCCATCCGGGTCCATGGGCGCAATGGGCACCACGATGGCGGGCGCTTTCACCGTCACATCCCTGTCCGGGAAACAATCGCCGAGCCCGCGCCCTACCTCGCCCAGGAACGAGTCCGAGTTGGACGGCAGCCTGCCGTCGTCGAGGCTGGCGAAATAGTCCACACCATCATAGCCCCAAAGGTGAGTGCCGCTCAACAGCGAACCGCCGAGGAAAAATGCGTACAGCCCAAAATTGTCGCCCAGGCAGTCCATGATGCGCTCCCGACAATCCTCGGGAACGTCCGGCATGCTGCTGTCAGGCGTCAAACTGTCGAGAAACAACCGAAAGCCGTCGTCTAACGTCCTGGGCACCGCTACCCCTCTTCCTCTTCCGGCGCGTCCGGCTCGTCCGGCCAGGGCGGCATATCCAGCAGCTTGCGGTAGACGTACGCAGTCAACATAAAGGCGGAAGCAATAGTCG
>JAAEQG010001202.1 GCA_024231775.1 bacterium | reverse complement strand
GCGCAAAGGGCAACGATCCCGACCGCTCTGCCCAGAGAGGGTACGTTCTCAACAGCGGCGTCGTTGAATAGGAAAACTGCGGAAGTCCCGATGAACCATAGCGTGGAAACAGCGGTCCAGAGTAGGTGTGGGGGCAGGTAATACTCAGCTCTGGCCACTCCATACACCGCGCACGCCTCGGCCACGGCCGGCACAAGGAACAGAGTCCCAACGCACCACACCGTGGTTCTGATGTCGAATGCTCCATGTTGGTGACCTGGTACTACTTGCAGGTTCATGGCGGCTCGAATTCTTCTGCCAGGCGCAGGTCGTAGTAGCAGCGTAGGGTTTGCTGGAACAAGGATTTACCGAAGCGGCGCGGCCTTATCAAGAGCAGAGCTAGGCCGAATTCCTCGACTCTGCGAATGTAAGCGGTGCGGTCCACATAGAGGTAGCCGCCGTTGATCAGGCTACGGTAGTCGGCAAGGCCGTACGGGATCTTGATCATGAGTCGTTCACGGCTCGGGCTTGATGCCAGGCTCCTCTCCTCTCGATTCTAGCACGAGAGAGAGAAGCTGCGGTTCAGTGATCCAGGACGCTGGCGTCGCCGCTGCCGGTGTCGACATCTATGGTTACGCCGCCGGTGCCAGTGAACCGGAATCGGTGACCACGATCGAGGCGGTCACCCGGGAAATCGCTTTCGATGTCGCCGGATCCGGTGTCGACCAGGCCCCTGAGAATGGTGCCCGCGGGCAGGATCAACCTGACATCCCCGGAACTGGTGTCGGCATGGATCCTGACCCCGGGGACGATCGATGTCCAGCTCGCCTCGACTTCGCCCGAAGCGGTATCAAAGAAGCCGGCGCCAGTAAGACCGCGCGCCGTTGCATTGCCCGAAGCGGTGTCGATGCGGATGTCGTCAACCGGACCGTCAACCGTGGCGTGACCAGAGGCTGTGTTGACATCAACCAGGGCCACCGGACGGCTTAGCCTGAGATCGACATCGCCTGACGCCGTGTCGGCCCGGACCGCATCGGCAGCACCGTTCATCACCAGGTCGCCCGAAGCAGTGTCCACCAGCACTTCGCCCTG
>JAAEQG010001201.1 GCA_024231775.1 bacterium | reverse complement strand
TTACTACCAGGAGCCGGAGGATCTCGGCGAGGTCACGGAGATCGCGCGGCTATACGCGGAGTTGGGTGTGGAGAGTCTGTTTGCGTGGACGTATCGGGGCGGGCACGGGACGGTGCTGGCGGCGCCGAGGGCGCTGGAGCTTTGGGACGCGGTGGGTGCGGCGTACGGAGAGGTGTTGAAGCGTTAGCAACCCGTAGAGAGAGTGACAGCAAGACGTAGGGTGCGTTCAGCGCACCATCCACAATCCCTCTTGGTGCGCAGAGCGCACCCTACATTAGCTTGGTGCGCAGAGGCACTACATCAAATCAACACACCGCGAGGACTGCAGGACGTTTGTTCGCGGAGCGAACAACGACTATAAACGTGAAGGGAGAGAGCGATGGGTGAGAATAGCCCCGATTTC
Organism: bacterium; assembly: GCA_024231775.1. Classification (GTDB taxonomy): domain Bacteria; phylum Planctomycetota; class Phycisphaerae; order UBA1845; family UBA1845; genus JAAEQG01. The sequence continues at coordinate 1,537 of JAAEQG010001201.1, read as the reverse complement.
GGCTACCTGGACAGGACGGTCGAGCTAATGCGCAGGATCGAGCGCGAGCAGCAGGAGAACATTGAGGCGGCGGGGAGTTTGATGGCGGACGCCATCGAGCAGGATCGGCTGATCAACGTCTACGGCGGTGGAGGGCACACCACGTTGGTGATGGGGGAACTCTTCTTCCGCGCCGGCGGGCTGGCCAACATCAACCCGATCATGGAGACCGGCCTCTCGGTCTTCAACCATGCCTTGAAGTATCTGGAGTTGGAGCGCTGCGTTAACTACGGCCGCAGCATCATGAAGTATTTTGACCTCAAAGCGGACGACGTGCTGATTATCTTCCACAACATCGGCATCAACGCGGCCACCATCGACGCGGCCATGGAAGCGAAGGAGCAGGGCGCCAAACTGATTGCGGTTAGTTCGTCTTGCTGGCAGGAGCAGATGCCGGCGGATCACTTCATCCGTCACCCGAGCGGAAAAAACCTGTTCGATCTGGCCGACGTCTGCATCGATGACTACAACGAGGTGGGCGATTGCGTGGTCGAGGTGCCCGGCTTCGATACACCGATCGCGCCGAACTCGAACGTGATCGATTTTTATATTGCCCATCGGCTGGAGATTGAAGCCGTGCGGCAATGCGTGGCGCGGGGGATCGAGCCTCCTGTGTGGCAAAGCGCCAACGCACCGGGCGGTGACGAGGCGAATGCGCGGTTTGTGGAGAAGTACCGATCCCGGGTGAAGATGCTTTAGTTGTTGTGTAGTGAGTTTATGGGAGTCGTCAGCGTTGGTAGGGCGAAGGTGGGGCGGTCGGGAGACCACCCCACAACGGGCGAGTTGGAGGAAGTGGCTGACTGCCGCAGTGGAACCATGGTGGGACGGTCGGGAGACCGCCCCACAACAGGACCGCCCCACAACAGGGGAGACGAGAATTACCGATGGATTTAGCGAAAACTTCCGATTTGAACGAGGCGCTGGCCGGCCTGCTCGGAAAGTATGAGGTCGAGGTCACAGAGCCCTGGCGGCTTCGTGACGGGGCCCGGCCCGCGGACAAGGTTCCCGCGGATGAACTGACGCTCGGGCCGGGTTGGCTCTATGCGGAAGCGGATTTGCCCGACGGGATTGTGCCGCTTCGGCCGTGGCGGAGCGAGCGGAGGTTCGTGGAGTTGAGACGTCTGGCGGAAGATGAGACGATCGTGCCGGTCTTGATGTGTCGCTTCTCGTGTTTGACGGACGGGGAAGCGGTCGGCCTGGACGCGGTGCTCTATCGCGAGTTGGACTTGGTGGAGTGGTTGGTTGGGTCTCGCGTGGCGAGTGTCCATGCGGCGATTGACGCGGACCGCGCGGCCAATCTGGTGGTGCGGTTGGCGAACGATGTGATTTGCAGTGTGGAAGCCGGCACCACGCTTCCGCCGGGGACGCCGATGCAGGACCGGCACGAGATGATCGCGCGGCGGGGGGTGGCTTCGGATCGGGTGGTTGATACGCAGGTGGAGCAGTCGTCGGTCTACCTTTGGAGCGATTCGGAGAGGGGCCGGTTCACCGATACCGA
>JAAEQG010001200.1 GCA_024231775.1 bacterium | reverse complement strand
GCCCAACCGTGTAAGCATGAGACCGATCCGCTCGTACAACCGAAGATCGATCCCGAACTCAGACTCAAACAGAAGTCTGATCGTTGGCACCTGCAAATAAAGTTCGACAAAGCATGGGCCGGTCACAAGCGGTCGCTGGCGACAACCGAGACGCTAGGCAAAGCGAAAGCGCCCGACTTGCCCTACGAGGACCCAAACGGGAAGCCCTATCGGATCGATACCGACTACTTCGGCAAGAAACGAAACACCGCTAGTCCCTATCCGGGTCCGTTCGAGCTGCCCCGAGGCGGCAAGCAGACCCTCAGAGTCTGGCCCTGACCAAGGAAGACCTGTGACGATACACCGACACCTGCTGATTGGCATCATGATCGGACTGTCTGCGGCGCCGTGCTGCGCGACTGGCCCTGCACCGAGAGCGACGGTGCGCGATCACCATGGCGTCCCCTCGCTGTTCATCGACAATGTCCCCCGTGCACCCTTCGCCTACATGTCGTATCTGGGGGAGAAAGCCTGGTACCAGGAAGCAGCGGAGGCGGGGATTCATCTGTACTGCTTCCCGGCCTATCTGGGCGATCGGGGTATCAATTCGAACTCGGGGATCGGTCCGTTTCGACCCGGAATCTGGCGGGGCCCGACGGAATTCGATTTCAGCAGTATCCGCAAAGACTTCGCAAAGATTCTCAGTGCCGACCCCGAAGCGCTGGTCATCATCCGGTTCCATCTCGACCCGCCTACCTGGTGGGACAAGGCCCATCCGGATGCCTGTTGCCTGCTGCCCGATGGCGCGACCTTCCGTCAGTGCTTTGCCTCCCCGATCTGGCGGGACGCCACGCAGGAGGCGCTGCGTCACTGTCTCTCCTGGCTGCTGGGTTCGGAGTACGCACACCATCTGATCGGAATCCACGTCGCGGCCGGCGGGACCGAGGAATGGTTCTACCATTTCCGAGGCGGCTTTCACGATCGCAGCCCAGCCCGCACCGAGGCGTTTCGACAGTGGTTGGGAGAAACCTATCCCAGCGATGCGGCCCTGAAGCAGGCGTGGCGCGATCCGAATGTCACGCTGCAGACGGCTCGACCCGCGGATATCAGTGGCGACGAACGCCCCAAACGCTGGCGCGATCCGAGCCAGGAGCGGGAGACCCTCGACACGTTCCGCTTTCACGCCCAGACCATGGCCGACAACATCGCGATCTTCTGCCGGTTGGTCAAGGAGGCGAGCAAGGGACGCCTGCTGACCGGCGCCTTCTACGGATACCACTATTTCGTCACCGACCCGAAACGAGGCCACGGCGCACTGCACAAGCTGCTGGAGTGTCCCGACCTGGACTATCTGTCCAGCCCCAACGCGTACCGGCGCGTGGTCGGCGAGGATTGGCCGCCCATGGTGGCAATCAATTCCGTGCAACTCCATGGCAAGCTTTGGATGGCCGAGAACGACACGCGTACCTCGATCACCACCCTGCTCAAGGACCGAGCGCCGCAGGTCTGTCCGCCCGGGAAATACGCCGACGGCGTCTGGCTGGGCCCGCCCGACATCGAGACGTCCGTTGCCCTGCTCTGGAAGAACACCGGGCGCATGCTCGCCTGCGGTTATGGCGGTTGGTGGTTCGACATGTGGGGCGGATGGTTCAGCGACCCCGCACTGCTGGACATCCTGAGCAAGACCCAAAAACTCTGGCGCGACAACCCGCCCCACATCATCCCGGCGATGGAGCCGCAGGTCTGCGTGGTCGTGGACGAGGAACTGTGCTTCCACGACGCCAGTTTCGGCTCGCTGACCGAGGAGATCCTGTCGAACCGCTACACGCTGGCCAAAACGGGCGCCCCCTACGATCTGTATCTGCGCCAGGACCTGCCAGCCCTCGACCTGCAACGCTACCAAGTCCTCTGGCTGCTGGGGATTCCCCAACTCCAAAAAGCAGAGTTCGAGCAATTGCGTGCTACCAAGAAGGCCGGCATCACCGTTCTGTGGACCGACACGAAAGGAACCCAGACACAGCTTCCCAACAAAGCCAGACAGCGCACGCCCGGCAAATTCCGCTGGACGCCCGCCGAACTGCGCGACCTCTGGCGCCAAGCCGGTGTCCATCTCTATTGCGACAGCGACGACGTCCTCTACGCCGGACGAGGCTGGCTCTGCCTCCACTCCGTCCCCGGCGGGAAAAGGCAGATCCGCCTGCCCTTCCGAGCCCGGGTGACAGACCCCGCAACACGAGAAGTCATCCACTCCGACGTCTCGGCCTTCACGGTCGATCTGCCACCAAGCTCAACCACCCTCCTCCGCGTCGTCCCTGCTTCCCAGTAAGGCAGACATCCAAAAACTCCGCGCCACCGAACTGTTTTCAGCCTGAGAGCGTATACCTGGAGAGGAAACGGCGGAACTCGCATGCCTGTTCTTGCGCCGAAGGCGTACTGATTGTGCTATCATAGTGTCATATCCCGAGCAGCGAGAGAAGCTGGAGTATCGGCGGTTCGTCATCATTCTATTCATACGAAGGGAGAGTGTGACATGGGTGCGCACAGCCAGAGGGGTTCCCACCACGTCAATGGGAGCGGTGCATTCTTTGCCGAGCATGGTTACCTGGAGGTTCCGAGTCTGGTCCAATGGATGG
>JAAEQG010001199.1 GCA_024231775.1 bacterium | reverse complement strand
GGCCAGCCTGGGCCTGGTTTCCGGCCTCGTCCTCGGCTATGATCCAGATACGGTAAACGCCCGTGCGATTGAACAGTTGACCGGTGGCGCTATAGCTCCAGGAGACAGCATCGGCAGCCCTTCTGAAACTGCCTTGCGCTTGTCCAACCCGCGCACCGATAAAGCGGGCGTTGGGCGTGCGGCCGTTCAGGCGCATTGTGGTGGGATGCGCGTCTGTGACCACGCCGGTGAGCGCGAACAGCGTCTCGGTGGGACTCGTGGTGACGATGATGTGCTCCGCCGGGAGCGCGTCCACGCGGATCTCGGGCGGTCGGGTGTCGATCTCAAAACTCAAGGTGATCGGCTGGCTCGTGTTGCCGACCGCGTCCACCCCGTAGATCGTCAACGTCTTGGTCACGTCCTCCGTGTTCCGGGGCAGGGGCAGGTTGTATTGCCAGGCCGCCTGTGTGCCCGGATAGGTCACTTGGGCCTGAAAGTCGAGTTGGCTGTGATAGTACAGCCCCTCGTCGTCGTCGTCAAAGTGGTCGCAGATGTACAAGGTCCACGCACCCTGGGCCGCTTCGCCTCGGAAGGCGGAGAGCGTTTCCTGGTACGGGCGGCGCTGCTGGTCATAGTACGGCGCGTCCACGTCGTGCGCGGCCAGGTCGTCGTCGCTGTAGATGGAGCGGGTGGCGGCGTCGTCGAGCATCACGTCCAGGTTCGCCTGCCCCGCCCCGTGTGAGACGATCTCGCGGCGCGTGCCGCTGGGCGAGGTCAGAAAGACGACCACGTCGTTGCGCAGCGGGTGCTCGATGTTCAAGCCCACGTTCAGGTCGGCGATGCTAAAGGTGTCGCTGACGGT
>JAAEQG010001198.1 GCA_024231775.1 bacterium | reverse complement strand
GCGACCCAGGTCGAGGTCGAGGTAGCTTACTTTTTCGGCGGCCCTGTGACGGACGTGAATGTGGAGTGGAATGTGCTGTCTGCCGCTTATCGCTTTGAGCCGCCCCAGTTTGGGCGCTATGATTTCAGCGATGAGGATAGCCCTTGGATCTGTCGTTGGTGCTGGTGGGGGGAACCGCCTGCTCAGGACGTGGTGCTGAGTGGGAGCGACGTCACGGATGCGGACGGCCACCTGGGCATCGGGTTGCCGTCTGAGGTTATGACGGGCGGGCGGCGGTTGACGGTCGAGGCGACTACGTTCGGCAAGGATGGGCAGACGATCTCTGGCCGGGCGGACGTGGTGGTGCACCAGGGTGAGTTTTACGTGGGCCTGGCTCCGCAGCAGTACGTGGGCGAGGCGGGCGAGGAGATGGCGGTGGACGTGGTGACGGTGGACTGGGAAGGCGAGAGATTGCCGCGCCAGGACCTCACTGTCGAGGTTTACCGCCGCGAGTGGGTGAATGTGTTCGTGGAGAACGAGTTTGGCGGCGGCAGGTGGGAGTGGGATACGGAAGACACGTTGGTCTACGAAGGCACGCTGTCGACGGGCGGAGACGCCGAGGGAGTGGTGACGTTTACGCCGGAGGAGGGCGGTTCGTATCGCGTGGTGGTGAGCGGGCGCGACGGCCACGAGCGGCGGGTGGCGAGTTCGATCTGGGTGTGGGTCAGCGGGCGCGAGTACGTCTCGTGGCGGCGGGAGAATAACGACCGTCTCACGCTGGTCAGCGACAAGTCCACCTACGTCCCCGGCGAGACGGCCGAGATTCTGATCCCCAGCCCGTTTACGGGGGAGCAGTGGGCGTGGATCACGGTGGAGCGGGGTGGGGTGCTCGAGCAAGAGGTGCTAGAGTTGGAGAGCAACTCGACCGTCTACCGGCTGCCGATCACCGCCGGACACGCGCCGAATGTGTACGTCTCCGCCGTCATCGTCAAGGGGCCCGGCAAGACGGAACCGGTCGCCACGCACAAGGTGGGTTATGTGTTGTTGGTGGTCGAGCCGGTGGAGCAGACGTTGAACGTCGAGTTGGTACCCAGCGTGGAGCGGGCGGAGCCGGGGGAGACGGTTTCTTTCGATGTGCGCGCTACGGATGCCAGCGGCGAGCCGGTGGCGGCTGCCTTTTCTCTCGATCTGGTGGACAAGGCGGTGTTGAGCCTCAAGCCGCGCGCGCCGGACGCGATTCTGAAAGCGTTCTACGGGCGGC
>JAAEQG010001197.1 GCA_024231775.1 bacterium | reverse complement strand
GGAAATGGTAATCGACCATCCGGGAGTGGACGTGGATCCTACTCAGCCTCTCGATCGTAACGTATCGTGTCACAGTTGCGGATACAACCTGCGCGGTCTGACCCTAGAGAAACTCTGTCCTGAGTGCGGCAGCGCGATCTCGCGATCCGTTCTGGGGGATCAGCTGTGCTACAGCGACCCCGACTGGATCGATAAGTTACGGCGCGGAGCGGTGCTACTGCGCTGGTCCATCGTGATACGCCTGTTGCTCTGGATAGGCGGAACGGCACTGGGCTTCCTGGCTGCCGGCATGGGCACACCTGCCAGCACGCTCCAGCAGGTAGGCCTCATCCCCATGGGCTTGGCCGCCAGTGTCCTGGGGGTGATCGCCGCCTTCCTCATAACCACACAGGAACCCCGAGTAAGCTACACCGAGGATTCGCTGAACCTCCGGTGGGTGGTGCGGTACTGCACACTGGCCGGCTTCTTCGGGGGGGTTGTGGGTTGGGGAAGCAGTTTCAATCCGTCTGCAAGCCCATTCACCTGGGGTCTGTTCGTGGTTTCCACGATCCTGCAATTGGCCAGCGTGGTTGGCTTCTTTGGGCAGTTCGTGTACTTCCGCAGGTTCGCCCGGCGCATCCCCGATAGCAGGCTGGCCCGCTCGACGGGCACGGTGATGTGGGGGGTGGTGATCTCGCTCGGGATCTCGATCGTGGCTGGCGCTGCCGTGGGTCTCAGCGTGTACGCGGGGACTGGTGGCGGGACTTTTTCCTTGGGGGCGGGCGTGGGCAGTGCGTTCATATGCGTGGCGGGGATCGGTTTGCTGGTTTTCCTCTGCTGGGCATATCGCCTGCTGTTGCGCTATGTTGCGGCGTTTACCATCGCGGCCCGTGAGGCACGGCGCTAGTCCTGAGGGGTGGCGGGGAGGACGCGGTATAGGCTGACGGTGTCCAGCTCGCGGATGCGCGTTGTCTCCGGACGCACCTTCTGGAGCGTCTCGACGAAGAGCTGGGCGTTGGCCAGCCCGACCGGGGTGGTGGGTACGACAACATAGTTGGGCAGATACTCGTCGATCTCCCACGCCCAGCGCTCGGGGTCCTTGCCCCAGGTGAACTCCATCACCGTGGTGGGCATGTCGAAAACGTAGACGGATTCACGTACGTTGAGATGGCCCCAACGGTCGGGCACCGTCGGGTGGAACTCTTCACGAATACTGGTCAGGTCGGCGCGGCGCGCCGTCCAGAACTCCTCGCCATCGCGCATAGCCGCCCAAAAATGGCGGCTGAGCGTGACCTGTCCGAGCAACATCCCGCCGAGCAGGACCGCCAGGACAACGGCAGAACCTCGGCGGCGCCAGACTCGGGTCCCCAGCCAACCCCACGACGACAGCAGCACGCCGACAACCAAAGGCGTCACCGGCCAGCATAGTCTCGCCGTCGCATTGCTAGCCAGCGGCCAGAATGCGATCAACCCGAGGTAGACCAGCAGAAACATCCAGATCGGTTCGGCGCGGATCAGCCCACGCACGATCAAGGCAATCGGTACCGGAATCCAGAGCAACAGCAGTCCGATCCAGATGAACGACTCGATGCTGGGGTACAGTCCGGGGGCCAACTGACCGAACACCAAGCCCCCCGCCTGACTGAGCATGTTCTGGGCAGTCTGAACGATGGTCGCCCAGGCAGAGACGCCCGCAGCGCCGCTGTAGCCGCGCAACAGGATGTGGACGTTCTCCGGCACGATGGCGATGCTGGTCTGGGCTGTGGCGTAAAGCCGCCAGGCCCCGAACATGAGCGCCGGGATGCCCACACCCAAACCGCCCAGCACCGCAGTTCGCCCGTTAGTCAACCGCCCTCCCAGACGCCGCCGAATGAGCACATACGCCGCCGCAACGACCAGGGCGAGACCAATCGAGCGCAGCAACATCGCCGCACCGGCCAGCATGCCGAACAGCAGGACGTCGCGGATGCGCGGGCGCCGGGCACACCCCACCTTGACCAGCAGGATCAGCGCCAGATTCTGAAACAGGGCGTAGGGGTATTCGCTGAGAACTGCCTGGGCGCTCCAATAGAGTTGGACGGATGACGCCACGCAAACCAGCGCCGCCAGGGCGACTCCCGCCCCCAACTCGCGCCGCAGGAGAACGCCCGCCAGAGCTAACGCACCGCCGGCTGCCAGAACCGTCACGATCCGCGCTGCCCGGAACGGATCGGACTTCGCCCAGAAGAGCGGTACTAACAGCAGAGAGAAACCGGGCGGATGCTTGGTCTCCGGCCCGCCGTTGAACATGTAGCCGTCGCCCCGGGCCAGAGACCGCGCGGTGACCGCATACTTGACCGCGTCGGGGCTGGCCGACCACGCCGAGCTGACCAGCGACAGGCCCACGACGACCGTGAGGAGGACCAGCAGACAGGTCAGCCATACCCACCAGCGCTCCGGCCACGCGGAGCGGTCAGCGGTCAGTTGCCTGCCGATGGTATCAGTGCTCAAGCTCGGACTCCCGCCGTTCGACGCCCACTAGGTTGCCCGTCTGTTGGTTCCCCGCCGCATCGGTTATCGTAGGCTACCGGGTGTCCCGTGTCACGGGTGCAGCCGTACGATAGAGTTGGCCTGCGGGGAGATGCACGCGCTCGATGACGATCTCACGAAGAGAGGAAGTGGCTGGGGAGATTCGCCGGCGGCGGATCGGCGCCATCGTCCGCGCCACCGAGGAGGGTTTGGCTGCGGACGCTGCGGCGGCGGCGGTGGCTGGCGGAGTCCGCATCGTGGAGTTCACGCTGACCACGCCGAACGCACTGGAGCTGATCGCCCAGAGTTCCGCTGACGCTCGATTGCTGGTGGGCGCGGGTACGGTGATGTCCGTCTCCCAAGCCCGAGCAGCGGTGGATGCCGGGGCGAGCTTCCTGGTCTCGCCGGTTTGCGATCCGGCGGTCATCGCCGAAGCCTGTGCGCTGGACGTGGTGAGCATACCGGGGACGTTTACGGCGACGGAGATGAACACGGCCCACCGCTGCGGGGCGGACTTCGTCAAGCTCTTTCCCGCTCCAGCCGATGTCGCGGAGTACGTCAGGTCGATCCTGGGCCCCATGCCCTACTTGAGCATCTTCCCCACGAACGGCGTGACGGTGGATAACTTCGTGAGCGTTCTTCGAGCCGGGGCAGCGGGGGTCGCCTTCACCGGTGCGCTGTTCACCCCGGAAGACATGGACGCACGGCGGTTTGACGTTATCGAAAAGCGAGCCGCCGAGATCATGCAGCGATTCGAAGCGGTTTGAAGGACTGTGCGGGGGACCGGTCAAGGACCATGTACGATCAACACCTGCATTCGTGGAACTCGTTTGATTGTGACACAGACCCGCGCGACAATGTGCGCCGCGCTCTGGAACTCGGCCTGGACGGACTCACCTTCACCGAGCACTACGATACCCATCCAGTGGACTGGCCCACCTGCCGATACGATCACCAAACCTACTCGGCGGACATCTCCAAGCTGCGGGCGGAGTTCGGCAGCCGGATCTTCATAGGCCAGGGCGTCGAAATCTGCTATCAGCCGGACCGCATGCCTCAACTGCTCGAGTTCATCTCCGAGGGCGGGTTCGATCTGGTCGTACTCAGCGTTCACTGGGCCGGCGACTGGGCCATTCACGATCCGGAGCGGTGGACGGGCAAGACCGCCGCGGAGATGTCCCGGGCGTACCTGACCACCGTGCTACAAGCCACGGAGACCTGCCTGAGACTGAAGCAGGCGGACGGAAACCCCTTTCACGTGCTCGGCCATCTCGACCTGGTCCGGCGCTACAGCTACCGCTACCTGCACACCGACGATCCGCTCGGTTGCGGGGAACTGGTCGAGGCGATCTTGCGCAACTGTCTGGCAGCCGGCGTGATCCCGGAGATCAACACTTCCTCGCTACGCCAGGGCCTGACCGACCCGATGCCGGGTGAAGCTGTCGTGCGCCGATACGCTGAACTGGGCGGTCGCATGATTGCGTTGGGC
>JAAEQG010001196.1 GCA_024231775.1 bacterium | reverse complement strand
TTGCCCTCGGTGCGAAGGCTGTAGAAGTCGGCGACGCCGTAGGGGATCTTCATGACCCTCCCTCTCTACCACAGGAGCAGGGCCCGCGCCAGCCGGTGGCGCGGGCACTCAGCAGCGGGAGCGCCCGTCGGAGATGCGCTACTCCCCCGAGGTCGTCGGCTCACGGGCCGGCCAGGGTCGGCCGCCGCGGCTGAAGGTCGACACGCAGGTGCACGCCTTCCTGCTCCTGTAGCCGGCGGATCACCTCGAAGAGGTTCCTTGCCTGAGGGTTGCCCTTGGAGCTGAACATGCGCATCAGACTCTTCGCAGGCTTGTGAGTCAAGAGGCTAAGCTCTTGAAAGCCCATGGTCGCGTTGATGTAGTCGCGGAGGATCGCCTGCCCGGTATTCACCTCCCCGGACAACAGGCATTGGATCCCCTCCCTGAGCAACTCCTCACGGAATTCAGGATCGCGCCGCACGCGGTCCTGAATCGTCTTCTTGAAATCCTGAGTGAGAGGCATCACTACGTCTCCTGTTGCATGTCGTTTCTCTTGCGGCGCTTGTAGTCCTTCCAGCGGTCCCTGGCTGTCTCGATGTCTCTCTGCTGGCGCTTCTTCGTCCCGCCGCCGACCAAGATGATGAGGGTCTCTGCGTCCTTGCCGAAGTAGACCCGGTATCCGGGGCCGAAGTCGATCCGATACTCGATGACCCCGCCGCCGACGCCTTCGGTGTTGGACAGATTGCCCTGCTCCATGCGGCTCAAGGCGCTCGCGACTTTCGCCGCTGCTGCTGCGTTCAGGCGGTCGAACCATCGCGCAAATGGGCTCCGCCCTTGCTCGTCGAGGTACTCGAGGACCTCATTCATTGGTAGATGGTAACACAAGTGTTTCCTTTGGACAACCACACATGCGGTCGCCTGCCGCGAACCGACCCTCGACGGCTACCGCATCTGCCCTGGTGCTTTCCCGTCGTCCTCGCCGACACCTCCACCGCGGCCGCCCCCAGATCGCGGGATCGTTGCCCTCTCCTTGACATGGACATCTTTCATGTCTATGATGGTGGTCGACAGGGGGTGCAGGAGTTGAGGCAATGGACTGGAAGATTGCGCAGGCAAAGCAGAGGCTCTCCGAGGTGATTCGTGCCGCGGGGGAGGAGCCGCAGCGGATCTTCAACCGCGATCGGCTGGTGGCGGCGCTGGTGGACGGGGAGACGTTCGAGGAGTTCGATGCCTGGCGGCGCCGGCAAGAGCGGCGGTCGATCGGAGACGATTTCGCCGAACTGCGCGCGCTGTGCGCTGCAGAGGACTACGAGCTGCCGGTAGTGGAACGGGAAGACCGAGCGAATCCTTTTGCCGAAGCCCTCGACGATGAGGCTTTGTGATACCAACGTTCTGAGCGAGTTGGTGCGTCCGCTGCCCAATCCCGGGGTCCTGGCGTGGGCCCATGGGGAGACTCGGGTCGCTATCTCCGTGGTGACCGTCGATGAGCTGTTTTTCGGGTTGTCCTGGCACCCGCGGCCGAAAATCCGTAGTTGGTTGGAAAGATTCCTCTCCACCAGATGCCAGATTCTGGAAGTTACGCCCAGGATCGCGCGGCTCGCCGGCGAGCTTCGCGGGCGGCTGAGGTCGGCCGGTATCAACCACAGCCAAGCCGACATGTGGATCGCGGCCACCGCGCGGTATCATTCTCTAACCCTGGTGACCCGAAACGTCAAGCACTTCGAGTATTGCGGCATCTCGATCGTCAATCCCTTTGTCTGAGGAGCTGATCGGGCCGAACGACCTGATCATCGCCGCGATCGCCGTACGCCATGGAGCCACTGTGGCCAGGCACTTCGGCGCTGTGCCCGAGCACGTCACCTTCGCGCCGATCGACTTCGACCGAGA
>JAAEQG010001195.1 GCA_024231775.1 bacterium | reverse complement strand
CGCGCCGACGTTGGCGGTTAGCGTGTAGGTGGGGCCTCCTTCGCCGACTGTGCCCTCCGCGCGGGCTCCCAGGCCCGAGCGGGTGACCGCGATTCCCATCGGTTCGGCGAATGACACGATACCGACACTGGAATGGGCGCGGAATGTTCCCGTGGCGCCCTTCGGCAGTTCCAGCACAATGTCACCGGCCTGGGCTTCGAGGGTTACGTCCCCGGTTGGGGCGGAGTCCGCGATATGCAGCTTCACGCTGCCGACGTCTGCGGAGGCTGAGACGCTACCGTCGACTGCTGCGGCCCGGAGGTCAATCAGGCCCGCAGCCGCGCGGGCTGACACGTTGCCGATCCGTTCAGCGGCTACGCGAATCTCGCCGGCATCGTTCTTGAGATTGAGATCGGAGGTCATTCCTTCGACGGCGAGGCTTCCGGCGGTCACCACGGCGGTAGCGGCGAGCCTGGCGGGTACGTGGACCGTCAAAGAAACGCGCCAGTCGGAGGTGTCCGGCTGGTCCATGTGTGCGTCGGCTACCGTCAGTACGCCGGATTGCATTTCGAGGCGGACGTGGTCGGCGAACTTGCCGGGCTCCGTCTCCTTGTCGGCCCGGTCCTGTTCGAGTTTTACATCCGCCTCGACACGAACCTCATCTATGTTGCTGCCGATGATTCGGACTGTTCCCACCACAGTGGAGACTCGGAGGTTCGTTACCGTGGTGTCAACCGGTTGCCGCTCGCTTACGGTGGCGAAGGGTACGTAGGTACGGTTGCCGGAACCGATCTTGCGGCAGCCCGGCGTGCAGATCATCAATCCAGTGGCGATGAGGATTCCGAATGTGTTGCGATACATCGGCTCATCCCTTTCAGTGGGTCCGACGGATAGGCGCTGATTGTTCGATGCCCCAGGGCTTGCCCTCGTCCGCTCGCTTGCGGTCGCGGCTCTGTCCGAAGAGTTGCTTCACGCAGACCTTCTCTTACGCTGAAGCGGCGCGGGCACCGGGTACGGCGTTGCCGTTGGCAGCCCAGGAGCGCATACGACCGAGTTCCTGACTCCACTCGCCGGAGGTTCGGCGGCGGAGGAACAGCTCGAATAACACGTCGAGCAGTTCTGCCGCGTCGGCGATCTGCTCGAAGCGTTGCTCGCGGCGGGCTTGGGGATCGCGTTCCTCGTCGTCCGTCGGCGGGATCATGGTGGAGATAGCCATGCGCCGTCCATCGAGCACCAGCGAGTACTCCCCGGTGCGACATCCGAGGATGAGCCCCATGCGGGTGACCTGCTTACCGGTGGAGAGGGCGGCTTTGGCTTCGGGGAGCGACGCCGGACCATCCGCGGTTATTACGTCGGTTCCGTTGACGGCGAAGTCGCACTCCAGCTTCATCGTTCGGGAGATCATCACCGCCAGCTCATCCCCGGTGTTGAGCTGCAGGGCGGACCTGTCGGAGTCGATCTTGTACCACAGCCAGGTGAGGAACTCCTTGCCCAGGAAGCAGCGGTCGCCGGTGTCGAAGTCGTCCGGGGCGCCCTCGTATCCGTCCGGGGCGGGGACCAGGTGAAACGGTTTGGCGTGTTCGATCCCCTCGGTTGTTCCGGCGGCTTCCATCAAGCGGTAGGCTACGCGTTCCGCGGACGCCGGCTCCAGACGGCATTCAAAGGTGTCCTCGAAGAGACCCACCATCCGGTCGTTCACCTTGTCGGCCAGATTCCCGAAGTAGACGGTCTGGTGCTCCAGGTCGATCACCAGCGGATAGGCTGCCATCCGGCGGAAGGCGCCGTTCTTGGCTTCTCGGTCGGCGCGGAGCTGGGCGGCTTCTCGTGCCTTGGCCCGATCACTCTTGCTGAGGAACTCCCGACCGCTGGCTTGGAGTGCGGCGTCCTCCTCGACCAGCACGTAACTCTTGAGTACCGCCGAGGGAACCGCGGTCCGATCCATGCGTACCGCCAGGCTGGCAAAGCGGCCTACCGCAAGGTACTCGGGGCGAATCTCTGTGTCGAACAGGTGCCGGGGGGTGATCCAGCCGATCTCCGTGCCATCCGTTGCCACGGTTCCGTATCGTCCAAATGCGTGTTCCTGGACGGTCTGGACAAACGCATCCGTGACATCAGCCGGTCCGGATCCGGAAATGAAGTACCGGCGAAACGACGCCGAGCCTGCTGCGAGTCCCACGAGCGATCTCCTATGAGTGAATGTTCTTCCCCAGGGGGGATCGCCAGCGTAGCTCCGGGGTAGCGCCTGTCAACGCTCAACGTAGCGCCCACTCTGTGAGTTGCTGGGCGCGGGCGACGTAACCCCGGTGCGGCGCGAAGGGTGGGGGTGACGGAAGAAACGATTCACACACTCGGCGATTCGCAGCGGGTGCCCTGTTCTTTCCGAGAGAGGGGGTGGGAACTTCCCCTGAAGGGAAGTCGCCCCAGAGCGGCGCAGGGTCGTAGCCAAGCGCGTCGCCCCCAAGGGGCGCACGGTTTTAGCCAGGGGTGAAGCGCAGCGCAACCCCTGGAAACCGAACCACCCGACGCACCCGCCCCGGCAGGGGTGGAGGACCGCGAGT
>JAAEQG010001194.1 GCA_024231775.1 bacterium | reverse complement strand
TTCGCGACCCCCGCGCGGTTCCTCCGCGGCCCGACCCCCGCGCGGTTCCTCCGCGGCCCGACCCCCGCGCGGTTCCTCCGCGGCCCGACCCCGGCACTTCCTCGCCGTTGACCTTCAGGGTAGTGCGGGTGGTCCTCGCCTCCAGCACCACGGAGCCGCCGGCGCCGGGGACCAGGCGGATCGGTTCCCGGCTCAGGTGAGACTCCAGCAACGGCCGCGGGTGCCCGCCCCGGATAGGGGCAAAGAGCGGCCGGTGACGCGACAGATCGGCGGCCTGGCCGGTAAGCAGCCCGGGCAGGGCGGCGTGCTCGCCGACGCGCTCGGCATCGGGATGGCAGAGGATCGTCAGCCCGGCGACGCGGAGCTTCCCCAGCCCGTCACCCACCCCGCTATGGGATCTGGTGACGGTCTCGCAGGAGTCGGCCACGGCGACAGAACTCATGGGCAGAGTCTATCAGCAAATTGCTCGCGAGGCTTCGTGGACCGTCCCTTGAGACGATGGGGGACGGTTGGGGACGGTCTCAAACCGGTGTGGATGGCCAGACCGGCAGACCCATGCTGGCACCATTCTTGCTGCTCAGAGAACACGGGCCGTGTCAATGATGGCAAGGTCGAAACTGAACACCGGTTTTGAAAAGGAGAGTCTCATGCAATCTCAACCCAGAACTTCTTCGTACCTGTATCTGCCAGTCCTTCTGCTGCTGAGTTTCTTGCTGGCCCCAGTCGTAGGCTTCGGCGTCGACTGTGAATGGGCATCGGGCTTTGAGGCACGTGGCGTCGATGGTGGGGTGCACGCATTGACAGTATTTGATTTTAATGACGGCAGCGGTCCGGCGCTGTACGTCGGAGGCGATTTCGTCGCAATAGGTACCCAGGTGGTGAATCGCGTTGCCAAGTGGGACGGCTTAACCTGGTCGCCTCTGGGTTCAGGGATGAACGATTATGTCTATTCGCTGGCGGGGTATGACGATGGCAGCGGTCCGGCGCTGTACGCGGCAGGGCACTTCTCCGCTGCAGGCGGGGTACCGGCGGCCGGGATCGCGAAATGGGACGGCACAACATGGGCGCCCCTCGGAGAGGGAATAAACGGAACCGTCAGGGCTCTGGCGGTGTACGACGACGGCAGCGGGCCGGCGCTGTACGCGGCAGGGTTGTTCTCCGCCGCGGGAGGGGTCCTGGCGAATCAAATCGCGAAATGGAACGGCACTACATGGGCGCCAGTCGGAGCCGGAGTAAACGGGCCGGTCTATGCTTTGGCGGTGTATGACAATGGCAACGGGGAAGCACTTTTTGCAGGAGGGGCCTTTTCTACCGCGGGTGGGGTCGAGGCGAGTAATATCGCGAGATGGGACGGCTCAACGTGGACGCCCCTGGGCTCAGGGCTAGATGGTGAAAGGGTCAAGGCGCTGGCCGTTCATGATGACGGCAGCGGGTTGGCACTCTTTGTGGCAGGGGAGTTCACGACGGCGGGAGGGGTCGCGGCGGATAATATCGCGAAATGGGACGGCTCTGTATGGGCACCATTGGGTTCGGGGTCATCTTCTCCAGTTTCAGCACTTGGAAGTTTTGACGACGGTAATGGACCGGTTCTTTACTCGGAAGGATACTTCTCCTCCGAGCCTGGGGTTTACAACGATATCGCGGTATGGGACGGCTCTACATGGACGGCTCTGGGCTCAAAGATAACCGGCACGGTCTATGCGCTAGCGGAGTATGACGACGGCACCGGACCAGCGCTTTTCGTAGGGGGGCGCTTTGTGCCGGAGACCGACCCCGTCGAGGCCACCGACCTGGCGAAGTGGGATGGGTCGACATGGACAGGGGTTGGCACTGCTCCGCAAGGTTCCGGGATTACCGGCCATTCTGTCGGATCACTTGCGGCGTACGACGGAGGCGCCGGAATGTCGCTTTTCGCGGCAGGAAACTTCACTGGGGCTGGCGGAGTTACAGTGGAAGATATCGCGATGTGGAATGGTTCCACATGGGCGCCTCTGCCCTGGACAAATGCAGCTATCGGGCCGTTGGTGGTGCATGACGAC
>JAAEQG010001193.1 GCA_024231775.1 bacterium | reverse complement strand
GTCCCGTGTGCTGGTGGTGGAAGCGCTGCGCGACGGGTTGGCTGAGGTCCGTGAGCAGATCCTGGACGACGAGACCGGCGGGGCGGAAGGCCGTGCCGCGGTGCTGGAGGTTGCCGAGGACCTGTTGGCCCGAAGGACGCTGCCCTCGTTGCGCCGGGTGATCAACGCAACCGGGATCATCCTGCACACGGGTCTGGGCCGCGCACCGCTGAGCTCCGAAGCGGTGGAAGCTCTGATCGAGAGCGTGGGCGGTGGGGGGTACTGCAATCTGGAACTCGATCTGGAGAGCGGCAAGCGCGGGCGTCGCGAGCGCCACGTGGAAGATCTGATCTGCCGGGTGACCGGGGCGGAAGCGGGAGTGGTGGTGAACAACAACGCGGCGGCTACGCTGCTGATATTGAACACCGTCGCTCGGGGTCGCGAAGTGGTTGTCTCGCGCGGTCAGTTGGTGGAGATCGGGGGGTCTTTTCGGCTTCCGGACATTCTGGCTGCCAGTGGGGCGGTGCTGCGCGAAGTAGGGACCACGAACCGTACGCGGCTGTCGGACTACGAGCAGGCGATCGGTGACTCCACCGCGGCGTTGATGTGCGTACACCCCAGCAACTACCACATCACCGGTTTCACCGAAGAGACGCCGATCGCCGAACTGGTGGGGTTGGCTCGGCGCTTCGGTCTGGTGGCGATTGACGATCTGGGCAGTGGAGCCTTGGTGGACCTGAGCGAGCTGGGCGTAACCGCCGACCCGGTGGTAGCCGAATCGATCGAAGCCGGGGCGGATCTGATCTGTTTCTCGGGTGACAAGCTCTTGGGCGGGCCACAGGCGGGGATCATCGCGGGGCGCGCCGATCTGGTGGAAGCCATCCGCACCAGCCCGTTGATGCGGACCTATCGCACCGGCAAGCTGACCCTGGTGGCGTTGGAGGCGACGCTGCGGCAGTACATCGACACGAGTCAGGCGGTGGAGAGCGTTCCGGTGCTGGCGATGATCGGGGCGCGCACCGAGACGCTGGCGGAACGAGCCGGGGTGCTGTGCTCCATGCTGGAGAGCCAGGTGGCGGGCGAGTCGTTCCTGGTCTGCTCCGACACCGCGTATGTGGGCGGAGGGGCGCTGCCGAACGCGGAGATACCCTCGGTCGGCGTGCAGTGGCGCCCGCTACAGGTGAAGCTCTCCGACGCCGTCCGCGAGCTGCGCGACGGCGACGTGCCCGTCGTAGCCCGCGTTCATGATGACGCGATCTGCTTCGACCTGCGGACGATTCGAGACGACGATTTCGAGGATCTGGCGGCGGGGGTGGCGGCAGTGATCGCGGGCGCCGAGGATTCGTCAGAGTAGCCGCTTGTGGCTCTTTGCCTTCGCAGCTCTGCGGCTTCGACGCATCTGTCATCCGCTCCCTTGCGGTTGCGGAGAGCCGCCGCAGGATGTCGCTACGTCAGTAGCTCGGCGATCTGGACCGCGTTCAGGGCGGCGCCCTTGAGGAGCTGGTCTCCGCTGACGAATAGTTCGATCCCACACCCGTCCGGCTGAGAGATGTCCTGGCGGATACGGCCGACGAGCACGTCGTCGATGTTGCTGGCTTCGATGGGCATGGGGAAGTGCTGGGGTTCTCGCTGATCGACTACGCGGACTCCGGGCGCCGAGCTGAGGATCTCTCGAACCTCCTCCGGGGTGATCGGATTCTCGAAGGTCAGGTTGACTGCCTCGCTGTGGGCTCGCAGGACGGGCACGCGGACGCAGGTCGCGGTGATGCGGATGTCGTCGTCGTGGAAGATCTTCTGCGTCTCCCGGACCATCTTCACCTCTTCGGTGTTGTACCCGGTCTCGTCGATGGCGGAGTTGTGGGAGAAGAGATTGAACGCGCATTGGAAGGGGAAAGCCTCAGGCTTGGCGGGCTTGCCGTCGAGCACGTCCCGGGTCTGGTTCTGCAATTCCTCCATGGCCCGCATGCCCGCTCCGCTGGCGGACTGGTAGGTGCAGACCGCGATCCGCTTGACGCGGTTCACCCGGTGGAGAGGCCAGACCGGCGTAACCATGATGATGGTGGAGCAGTTGGGGTTGGCGATGACACCCTGATGGTTGCGGGCGTCATCCGGGTTGATCTCGGGAACGACGAGTGGTACGTTCGGGTCCATCCGAAATGCCGAGGAATTATCCACGACGACAGCCCCGGCTTTGACCGCTGCGGGGGCGAAGCGCTTGCTCGTACCGCCGCCGGCGGAAAAGAGAGCCAGATCGACGCCGGTGAACGATGACTCGGTGAGTTCCTCGACGGTGTGCTCGATGCCGGCGATACGGACGGTGCGTCCGGCGCTGCGGGCGGAAGCCAGCAAGCGGAACCTGCCCCCCCTCCATCCCCGCTGCTCGATGAGGCTGATGAACTCCTGACCGACGGCGCCGGTGACCCCGGCGATAGCTACGCTATCAAACATTGCATCTCCATCCTGGAAAACAGCATCCCAGAGTGTAGTATATCGGGTGAACACCCCCCAAGTCTTGTTCGATGCCCTGGTTTCTGTAGTAGTGGCCCGCGGCTCGCTGGGAGATGTCCGGCGTGGACGTCGACCGCCACGGAAGTTGTCATAGAAGAATCTGGCACCCGTGCTGAATCCCAAGTTATGTCGTGGCCTGCGGTCCCGCTTGCCGAGGAATGATGGTAGACGGCGGGTTGCCGGGACTGCTTGCGAGGGTGCAAGCTGCCATAGGCTCCCTGGATGAAGCGCATGGGCGGTGCCAAGCAGGCTGCATGGAAGGTGACACTGGTCTTCAGCTAGGCTTGACGGCGTTGGGGCGGCGGTTAGACTGCGCCGCCGGGTGTCGGTTGCGGGCTTTGGCGCATTGGGTGCTCCAACCGATCGTGGGGGCTGTTTTGGCGCGGCGAACGAGTCATCCAGGCTCGTTCGGACGAAGGTCTCACGAGGATCGCCCGGTGGCCGGCTCTGAGGACCAGCAGAAGGCGCATGACGACCAGAAGCTGGCGGCGTCGTGGTTTCGTCAGTACACGTTGGTTCTTGAATTCCTTGGCGCGGTGGCGTTGCTTGGCTACGCGGGGCATCGCCTGGATCTTCACTACGGGTGGCAGTCCTGGGGCCTGCTGGGCGGGCTGTTGTCCGGAACGGCAGTCGGGCTTTATCGGATGATTCGGGAAAGCCGGTGACAGGACCGATGGCGGGACATGAAGCTGGTGGCCGTGAATCTGCTGGCGCTGATCGGCGTGGTCGTTGCGGCGTTGGCCCTGGGGTATCGTCCCACGGAAGGGCGCTGGGGCGCCGAGGGCTTGGCGTCGATGTGGGCTGCGGCGGTGATCTGCCTGGCGGCCGGCGTCGCGTCAGCGGTTCCGGTGGCGGTCGTGGGGCTGAGTCGACCGACGTACGTGGGACAGGCTGCCCTGGCGGGTACGGGTATCCGCCTGGCGCTGACGGCGTTTCTGGCGCTCGGCTATCAGTCGTGGACTGCGGTGCATCTGAGTTCGTTCCTGACTTGGCTGCTGATTCTCTACTTGCTGCTCCTGGCAGCGGAGACGATCATCAGCGTGACCATCGTACGAGCGCTCTGGCGGGCTCCGGCGCCCGACGGGAGGTGAATCGGCTGTGTTAATCCTCGCCGCTCACGACCCCGCCGACCACGTGCTGCCGCATCGGCTGTTCAAGCTGTTCGATACGAACGTCAACGAATGGTGGATCTTCAAGCGGGATGTGATTCCGCTGCTCAATATCGACTTCGGGCCGCACGAGTTCTACTTCACGAACCACCTGCTGATGACTCTGGTGGCGGCTGGGTTATGCTTGCTGATCTTCCCGTGGGTGGCCCGGTCTTATGCTCGTGGCGGTTCGACGCCGGCAGCCCCTCGCGGGATCGCCAACTTCTTCGAGGCCATCCTGCAATTCATCCGGGAGGACGTAGCCAGGCCGGTTTTGGCTCAGCGCACGGATGCGTTCATGCCGTTTCTCTGGACGCTGTTCTTTTTCATTCTGTTCTGCAACCTGCTGGGCATGGTACCGCTGGGCTCGATCATCTATCTGGCGACGGGTAAGGAGCACATCGGAGGTACGGCAACGGGCAATCTGGCGGTTACCGGCGGTTTGGCCCTTTGCTCTTTCTTTGCCATCCACGTGAGCGGGGTGCGGGCGGTGTACTTCGGTCTTCGGGCGGGGACTTACGGTCACCACGATCACGGCGAGGAGGACCACCACGGCCACGCGGAAGGAGCCAGCGCTCCACATGCAGCCGTCGCGGCGCTGCCCTTGTACGTCTGGAACTTCGCCCCCCACGTTTTTCAGCCCGGTTCCGACGCGGGCGTCATCAGCAAGATCCTGTTGACGCCGCTGGATCTGGTGATGTGGGCGTTCTTGCTGGTGCTGGAGTTCATCGGGGCGGCGATCAAGCCTTTTGCGTTGATGATTCGACTGTTCGCGAACATGATCGCCGGGCACATGGTGCTGGCTTCGATCATGATGTTGATTTTTGTGGCGGGGAAGTACTCGGTGGGAGTCGCCAGCGCTTTGGGCTGTATGGCGATCAGTTGCCTGGAGCTGTTTGTGGCGTTTCTCCAGGCTTATATCTTCGTGTTTCTAAGCGCCCTGTTTATCGGGGCGGCGGTGGAGCCGGAACATTAGACGGCGGGTTCAGGTCCGCAGACCTGAGGGAGCGATTCTGCCGCAGGCGTTTGTTCCCCCAGCTTTTGAAGAGATGGGGCGCTCAACAAGGAGTAGTCACCTCGGGTCGTTGCGACCTGAATCGACGTAAAGTCTGGAATGGGGTAGCCGGCGCCCTGCTCCGCTTTTACTTAAGGCCGGAGACATCCATTCACTGCAGTAGCGGGAGACGCGGATCATGATGGACATGTTGGCACAGAGCACGGCATTGCTCAGCAACGAGGGCGTGATGGCCGTCGGCGCCGGTTTGGGGATCGGCTTGACCGTGCTGGGCGCCGCCAAGGGAATCGGTCATTTGGCGGGCAGCGCGGTGGAGGCAATCGCCCGGCAGCCCGAAGCGGGTGGGCGCGTGTTTACTTCGATGATTATCGCCGCGGCGTTGATCGAGGGCTTCACCTTCTTCGCCCTGGTGGTGTGTAGCGGAATCTCCGGCCACATCGGGACGATGGTGGCTGGCGGCGGCGGCTAGGCGGGTGGCGCTGAAGCGATCCGTGCGGGGCACAGAAGAACCGCGCAAACAGAGGCGGGCGATCCATGCGTAATGGAAGTCGGTTCATGTGGTTGTGCGTGCTGGTGGCGGCGCTGCCGGCGACGGTGATGGCAGCGCCGAATCAGGACCACGGTGATGACGCGGCGGAGGTGGGGCATGTTGAAGACCCTCACGCCACCGCCCCGGTCGACGCGCACGGTGCGGCTCAGGACGCCGCCCACGGCGAATCTCACGAGCGGTCTCCGCTGCTGAGTTTCGACCCGGGCATGGCCCTGTGGACGATCATCGTGTTTGTGCTGCTGATGCTGCTCTTGCGTGCGGTGGCTTGGAAACCGATCCTCCAAGGTCTGCAACAGCGCGAGGGCTTCATTCGCGATTCGCTCGATCAGGCTGCGAAGGACCGGGCCGACGCGGAGCAGAAGCTGGCTGAGTATAGTGCCCAGATCACCAAGGGACGCGAAGAGGCCGCCGCTCTGGTGGAGCAGGCCCGGCGCGATGCGGAGACGGTGCACGGCAAGATCAAGAAAGAGGCTCAGGCGGAAGCCGCGACTATGCTGGAGCGGGCCAAGGGCGAGATCGATGTCGCCCGGACCACGGCGGTGCGCGAGATATACGAAGCCGGAGCCCAGTTGGCCACTCACGCCGCCGCCAAGATTCTGCGGCGCGAGCTGGACCCCGCCGAGCATGAGCGGCTGATCGCCGAGTCGATTGAGGAGTTGGCGTCGCAGAGGAACTAGCGGTGTGCGGCGGTGGCGCGCGTAGGCGGCGGCGGGTGGTTGCGAACGACGTGGTAGCGCGGAAGCGAACGGTCAATCGATGGCAACGGTAGACGACACAGCCATAGCGATCGCGGATGAGTACGCCGGGGCGGCGCTGGTGCTGGCTGAGCGGCATGGCGTGGCGGACGACTACCTCGCCGAACTGGAGGATTTCGTTCGCTACCTGGGGACGGACGCCGCGTTCGAGAGCTTTATGGAAAGCCCCGCGGTCGATGAGGAACGGCGGCGCGAGGTGCTCGAACGGGTTTTCCGCGGGCGGATGAACGACCTGCTGCTCAATACGATTCTGGTGCTCAATGGCAAGGGCCGCTCGGATTTACTGGCGTTGTTCGGCGAGCGCTTCCGTCGGGCGCTGGAGCAGCGGCGGGGCGAGGTGGAGGTGCGGGTGACCTCAGCCCATCCGCTTTCGGAGACGCTGCGCGAGCGACTGACTCAAGTGCTCACGGAGCATACCGGGCGCAAGCCGCGCCTGGTCGAGCAGGTGGATCCGGCCACGATTGCGGGCGTGAAAGTGCAGATCGAGGACGAGTTGCTGGACAACTCCGCCGCGAGCCATCTGCGGCGTATGCGGGAAGCGTTCCTGGAGCGCGCGGGGCGCGATCTCCACGGGGGTGCTCAAGCCGTCATGGAATCGTGAGCCCTAAAGGGATACGAAGATGAAGTTCAGAGTCGATGAAATCTCGTCGGTCCTCCAGCAGGAGATCGAAAACTACCAGACCGAGATCGACGTAGCGGAGGTCGGTACGGTGCTCGAGGTGGGCGATGGCGTCGCCCGTCTCTACGGCCTGAAGAACGCGATGGCCTTGGAGATGCTGGAGTTCGAGAACGGCGCCATCGGGCAGGTGTTCAACCTCGAGGAGAACTCGGTCGGAGCGGTGATCCTGGGCGATTTTCTCGGGGTCAAGGAGGGGGACACGGTCAAACGCACGGGGCAGTTGCTCAGCGTGCCCTGCGGCGAGGCCATGCTCGGCCGGGTGGTGGATCCGTTGGGTCAGCCGCTGGACGGCAAGGGGGCCATCGAAACGCCTCATCGCCGACCGCTCGAATCCCGAGCCCGCACCATTGCCGAGCGGCAACCGGTCAACCAGCCGTTGCAGACTGGCATCAAAGCCATCGACAGCATGATCCCCATCGGACGCGGCCAGCGCGAGCTGATCATCGGCGATCGCAAGACTGGAAAGACCGCCATCTGCATCGATACGATCATCAATCAGAAGAACAGCGACGTGATCTGCGTGTACGTCGCCATTGGGCAGAAGGAGTCGACGGTCGCCAGCGTAGTCGAGTCTCTGCGCGAGCGCGGGGCGATGGACTACACCATCGTGGTTGACTCGAGCAGCTCCAACCCCGCCCCGCTCCAGTACATCGCTCCGTACTCCGGGTGCGCCATGGCTGAGTTCTTCATGTACGAGCAGGGCCGCCACACCTTGGTCATCTATGACGATCTGACCAAACAGGCCACCGCCTACCGCCAGCTCTCGCTGCTGCTCCGGCGTCCGCCCGGCCGTGAAGCCTATCCCGGCGACGTGTTCTACCTGCACAGCCGCCTGCTGGAGCGGGCGTGCAAGGTGGCTGAGTCGCGCTTCATCGTGAAGAAGGGCGCCCCCGCCGACGCGACCGAGGGGGTCAACGGAAAGCGCTACGTGGGGGTCCCCGGTTTGCACGAGGTTCAGGAGGAGGTCAAGGAGCTTGGCGAGGGCGATCACGAGGTGCGGGTGGATCCCAAATCGGGCGGTAGTCTTACCGCTCTGCCGGTGATTGAGACGCTGGAGGGGGAGGTGGCTGCGTACATCCCCACCAACGTGATTTCGATTACCGATGGGCAGATCTACCTGGAACCGGACCTGTTCTTCGCCGGGGTGCGCCCGGCGGTCAACGTGGGGATCAGCGTCTCGCGGGTGGGCGGTAACGCCCAGGTCAAGGCGATGAAGCAGGTGGCGGGTACTTTGCGGCTGGATTTGGCGGCGTTCCGCGAACTGGAGGCGTTCGCCCAGTTGGGAACCGATCTCGACGCCGCCACCCAGCGTCAGCTCGATCGCGGGCAGGCCATGGTCGAGTTGCTCAAGCAGGGGCAGTATGTTCCGTTCGATGTTGTCGATCAGATCATCAGCATCTTCTGCGGGACCAAGGGTTACCTGGACGACGTTCCGCGTAGCCGCATAGACGAGTTTGAGCGCCGCCTGCTTGAGCATATCCAGGACGAGTTTGCCGGCGTGCGCGAGGAGTTGCGGACCACCGGTAAGCTGTCGGAGGAACTGAGCAAGAAGCTCGGCGAGATTATCGCGGGCTTCAAGGAACGCTTTGGTCAGGGTTGAGGAGCGGGCGGGGTACTCGAGGAGGTGCTCAGCGCACCGTAAGATGCTGAGAGCGTAGACGTATGGCCAATACGAGAGTCCTGGTAAAACGCCGCAAGTCGGTCCGCAATATCCGGAAGATCACCCGGACTATGCAGTTGATCGCCACAGCGCGGTTCCAGGCGGCTTTTAAGCGTGCGACCGGGACCCGGCCGTATACCGAGAAGATCACCGAACTGGTCGCCAAGCTGAGCAGCCAGGCGGGGGACATCGAGCATCCGCTGCTGAGAGTCAACGAGGGCGCCGGGAAGTCGGCGCTGTTGGTGCTGACTTCCAGCCGGGGCATGTGTGGCGGGTACAACGCGAACGTTCTGCGGACGGCGCTGGGGCACGTGCAGGCACGAAAGGAAGCGGGCGAGGAAGTCGAGCTCCACGCGGACGGGAAGAAGGGGGCTACGTACCTGCGTTTCCTGGGCGTGCCTCTGGCTTCGACGCGCCCGAGCATGGAGCATAAGCCTCGTTTTGAAGAGGTGGACCGGATCGCCCAGGACTTCATCGATCGTTACGAGCGCGAGGAATTGGACTCCGTCCACGTAGCCTACATGAAGTTCATCTCGACCGGTCGCCAGCGTCCGGAGGTGTTGCAGTTGCTCCCGCTGGCGCGGGCAGCGACGGAGGAAAAGGCGGAAACGGCGGAATCGGCGGAGGAAGCGGGCGTACAGTACGAGTTCTCTCCGGAACCGGCTGAGTTACTGGCGGAGTTGTTGCCGACCTCGGTGAAGGTCCGCCTGTTCCAGTGCTACATAGATGCGGCGGTCAGCGAGCAGGTAGCTCGGATGGTGGCGATGAAGGCCGCGACCGACGCCGCCGGAGATATGATTAAGCTGCTTACCCGGCAGTACAACCGGGCCAGGCAAACCAAGATCACCATGGAGTTGCTCGACATCGTTGGTGGTGCGGAGGCACTATCGTAGGTTGGAGTTTCGAGTTCCGGGTCCCGAGTTGGGGCTCTTGGGCAGCGTGGCGGTGGTCAGTAGTGGCACGCATCGAGCGTTTCGAGGATATCGAGGCATGGCAGAAGGTAACGGCAAGAACGTTGGCCGAGTTGTTCAGATCATCGGTTCCACGCTTGACGCGGAGTTCGCCGAGGATGCGCTTCCGGCTATCTATAACGCCCTCAACGTCGAGGTGGAACGCAAGGTGCTCGGTAGTACCGAGAAGGACTTGCTATGGTGCGAGGTGGCTGCTCACCTGGGCGGAGGCAAGGTCCGCGCCGTGGCTTTGGGCAGCACTGACGGCTTGGTCCGCGGGGCGCCCATCACCGACATTGGGACGCCGGTGACGGTTCCGGTGGGCGAGGACACTCTCGGCCGCGTCTTCAATCTGGTGGGCGAGCCGATTGACGGGCGTGGTCCGGTGAATATCAAAGAGCGACGCCCGATCCACCGCCCGGCGGCAACCTTTGACGAAATCGTGCCCAAGACGGAGATGTTCGACACCGGCATCAAGGTCATCGACCTGCTCTGTCCGCTGGTCCGCGGTGGGAAAGCCGGTCTGTTCGGCGGTGCCGGCGTGGGCAAGACCGTCATCATCCAGGAGCTGATCGCGCGCCTGGCCCGTTTCCACAGTGGCTTCTCCTGCTTCGCCGGGGTGGGGGAGCGTACCCGAGAGGGTAATGACCTGTGGCTGGAGATGCAGGAAGCCAAGATTGGGGACACGGGCAAGACGGTCATGGACCAGACCGTGATGGTCTTCGGCCAGATGAACGAGCCGCCCGGCGCCCGCCTGCGCGTGGCCCTGTCGGCGCTCACCATGGCCGAGTACTTCCGCGACCAGACCGGCGCCGACACGCTGCTGTTCATCGACAACATCTTCCGCTTCTCGCAGGCGGGTTCGGAGGTCTCCGCTCTGCTGGGCCGGATGCCTTCGGCGGTGGGTTATCAACCGACCCTGGGTACCGAGATGGGCGAGTTGCAGGAGCGCATCACCAGTACGAAGCAGGGGGCGGTCACCAGCATCCAGGCGATCTACGTTCCGGCGGACGACTATACGGACCCCGCGCCGGCTACCGCGTTCACCCACTTGGACAGCACGGTCAACCTCGAGCGCAGTATCGCCGAGAAGGGGATTTACCCGGCGGTCGATCCGCTGGCGTCGTCCAGCCGCATCGTCGATCCGAACTACATCGGTGAGCGGCACTATCGCGTTGCCCGCCAGGTGCAGCAGATTCTCCAGCGCTACCGTGACCTTCAGGACATCATCGCGATCCTCGGGGTGGACGAGCTCAGTGAGGAGGACAAGCTGACCGTAGCTCGGGCGCGCAAGATCGAGCGCTTCCTGTCGCAGGCGTTCTTCGTGGCGGAGCAGTTCACCGGTCTGCCCGGGTGCAATACCCCGCGTGAGGATACCATCCGCAGCTTCGAGGAGCTTTGCGAGGGCAAGTGGGATCATCTGCCCGAGCAGGCGTTCATGTACGTGGGAGCCATCGAAGACGCCGCCGCCAAGGCGGAGGAGATTGCCGCAGTCAAGTAAGGGCATTACGGCAGCGCCGGACGGCCCGCCAGGGGAGAGCGTAGCCCGCCTTGGTCGCCGCGCAGCTTTGCGGTGTATGCGGAGGTTAGGCCCGATTCGGGGACAATAGCATGGCGATGGACTCGACATTCAACTGCACGGTAATCACCCCCGAGCGACAGGTCCTCGATACGCAAGCCACCTTCCTGGCGTTTCCTGCTCACGATGGCGAGATCGGTGTACTGCGCAATCGGGCGCCTCTGCTCTGCAAGCTGGGCATCGGGGTGATGCGCCTCGAAGCCTCCCCGCAGAATCAACGCATCTTCATCGACGGAGGTTTCGCCCAGGTGCTCGACAATCAGGTTACCATTCTGACCGAGCAAGCCTTGGGTGCGGACGAGATCGACGTGGACGAAGCCCGGGCTGCGCTGGATGAGGCGAAGGCACGCCCAGGCGGGTCCCAGGACGACATCGCCGCGCGGCAGCGCGAGATTGCCCGTCAGTCCGCCAAGCTCCGCACCGCCCAATCCGCCGGCTGACCCACCCACCCGCGCTTCAGGGCACCTCGGGTCTCACCCAAGGAGCTTCCAGGCTAGAGTTCCGTCACGCGTCCTTTGATGGCGTGTCCTGAACCGAGCCGCGACCGTCAGGGAGCGGATGAAGCCGGGTTTCGGGTCAACCGGAGAACGGAGTCAAAGCCCCCGGAGGGGGCGCTACTGAGGTAGCCAGGGGCGTCAGCCCCCGGGGATGAGTGGCAACGCAGCTACCAACCCCTGTTAAGGGGCGTAACTACTGCGGCGGGTGGCATGGGCAAACTTGTT
>JAAEQG010001192.1 GCA_024231775.1 bacterium | reverse complement strand
CCTCGCGTGCGCGAGCACGTGCCCCCCGGGGGGTACCGGGCGCCGACCGCCCAATTTTAGTGCTTTTTCAGGGGGTACCGGGTCGAATAGATATACATCGCTAGCACCGGAATCCAGCCGCTTGCTCACCGGCCGAGCTGCTCCAACACTGCTTCTCTTTCCGCTTCGGTTCGTCGGGTGTAGATGCCCACGTATTTTGTGCTGCCGTGTCCGAGCAGTGCCGCTGTCTCCGTGTCCGAGCCGGTCTTCTCACGCACCTCGGAGCCGAAGGTGTGGCGCAGCTTGTGCGGGTGGATATGGATCTTGTTTACCCGGCGCCGCTTGTTCGCCTCTTCTGCCAGGTGGTCGAGGATGTTGGTCACGGTCTGGCGTGTGAGCGGCGCGTTGCTCCTGTAGGGCGCGAAGAGCCAATCCGCCGCGCCGTGCTCTCTATCTTCTCGCCGCTCGGTCTCCAGGTAGTCGTCGAGGAGCCGTCTGCACTCGCTATTGAGATAGAATTTCTTCGTCCGAGCCTTACCCTTGCGGCGCAGGTTGCGCAAGTAGGTGCCGTCGTACTGATTGAGCCTCAGCGCGCAGAGCTCGGAGACGCGGATACCCGTGTAGTAGAGCACTCCGAGGATCGCCCGGTTGCGCCGTGGCCGACCGTTCTTTCGGTCCTCCTCGACCTTGACCAAGACATCGGCCGCACGAAACAGGGCGTTCAGCTCTTGCCTGCTCAGCTTCTTGGCGGTCGGTTCATCCACGGCCAGCGCTTTGATCTTTCTGGTAGGCAGCCCGAACCGAAACGGCGAGCCCTCCTGCTCGATGACCCAGCGGGCGAAATGCCTCAAGACGGCCAGCGAGCGATTGATAGTGGCCGCTGCCCTCCCAACGCGCTCGAGATGGTTGAGGTACGCTTGCGTGTCCCGTGGTAGCCACTCCTCGATCATCAGGTGACCGTTCTCCGTCGCGAACCAGCTCATGAAGCCTTGCAGGTCCCTCCGCTTCGCGTCCAGAGTGTGCGGCGACTGCACGCCCTCCACCTCGTTCACGATGTACTGGGTTGCCCAACGGGG
>JAAEQG010001191.1 GCA_024231775.1 bacterium | reverse complement strand
TCACCGCCGTTGGAGGCTGCACGGAGTAGTCATCGGGGCACCGTCCCGGCGACACGTTGGCCGTCGATTTCTTACCAACGAGAATTCACTCGTAAGAACCCTAGATCGCTAAAGAATGCGTCCGTGGGCGGAGTGGTCATCGGTTTACGGTCCCGTGGTCACCTCGGCCATCGATCCTCCATAAACGATGTCGCCTACTTCCGATAAGGTACGCCCTCTCGGGCCACCGGGCAGATTCAAAACTGGGACCAGCTTGTTCTCAGTTTTGCTCAATCGGCGGTTCGTCTTGGCCGAATCAAGTACCAGCAACGCATCTTCGGCGTACGCCGCATTGGAATAAAGTCAGGTCAGGTTCGAGGATTCGGTCGTGTCGTTTGGCAAAGCCACTGTTCACGGGATCTACATGCTGTGCTACCTGTGTAGGCAGGACGTGGGAACGGTCACGTCTGCGGCCACACTTGCCAAGGCGGTGGATGTCCCTCCGGAACACGCTCGCAAAATCCTGATGCGCTTGTGCGCAGCGGGGTTGGCGACCTCAACCAACGGTCGATCGGGGGGGTACGCATCGACCAGGAGCATGGAAGACACCTCGGTGCTGGATGTCCTGGAGGCGACCAACCCGGTGGCGGACGACGGTGTCCCCCCACCACGGATGTGTGCCGCGGCCCCGGATGAGGCTTGCTCCGTGCAGCCGGGGCTTGCTGATCTGCAGAAACAGATGCGAGGAATCCTGGCGGATAGATCGCTTGCTGCGGTCATTGGCCATAGGCGCGGCTGCCTTGCTGAGGAGCCTCTGGCCACGGTGTGTGCTGAATGTCGAGAGTCGGCTGATGAAGTTGTTCCCGTTGTGGCCCTATCCTGACAGTCAGGTCAGGCGACGTCGTTGAGGTACTTGGTAGTGGGATGACCAATCGCCGTGAATCGCGCTGACGGCGTCCCACGGTTCTGGAAGACTGCTGATTAGTGACGGACCCTGCGATCAGCTTAGGAATGCGGGAGTCGGTGACATGTTGAAGAACCTAACGATCGGGAAGAAGATCGGCTTGGGGTTTGGTGCCGTGATGGTCCTGCTGGCCGTCCTCGGGGCCATGTCCTACACCGGCGTCGGCGGGATCGTCGCGAACGCTACTGAAGTCATCAGCGGTAACAAGCTCGACGCGAACCTGGCCCAGAAGGAGGTGGACCACCTCAACTGGGCCAACCAGGTCAGCGCCTTGCTGACCGACGACAGTGTTACCGAGTTGAACGTTCAGACGGACCATCGCGAGTGTGGTTTCGGAAAGTGGCTCTATGGCGAGGGGCGCAAGGAGGCCGAGCAACAGATTCCCTCGATCACGCCGACGCTCAAGGAAATCGAGAGCTGCCACGCCGACCTGCACGCCTCGGCCATCGAGTTGGCAAAGAAGTTCCGTCAGCCTCATCCAGGTTTGGGGTTGGTCATGTCCGAGCGCTGGGCGGACCACCTGGCGTGGGCGGGACGGTGTTCAACCACGCTGGCTAGCGAGGGCACCGGACTCAATGCGTATCAGACGCTTACGCGAAATGCCGTTGACCAAGCCTACTCGAGCATCGTCAGTTGTGCCGAAGATGAGTCCCTTGGTGACGCCGAGGCCCGGAAACAAGCAGCGATGAAGGTGATCAAAGCGATGCGCTATGGTCCGGAGGGTAAGGACTACCTCTGGATCAACGACACACATCCGCACATGGTCATGCACCCCTACAAACCGCAGTTGGATGGCAAAGACCTCAGCGAGAACGCCGATCCGAACGGCAAGAAACTGTTCGTGGAAATGGTGAGAGTCTGCCAAAGTGGCGGCTCCGGTTTTGTAACCTATCACTGGCCGAAATACGGTAACGACGATACTGTCCCGAAGATCTCATATGTGAGGCTCTACGAGCCATGGGGTTGGATCGTCGGCACCGGTGTGTTCTTGAATGAGACCGATACGGCTCTGCTGGCCCGCGCGGACGAGTTTGCTGCCGGCCAGCCGTTCTTGCTCGGTGTCCAGACCGACCCGACCAAGTGTGGTTTCGGGAAATTCCTTGCTGACCCGGCCACGGTCAAGCTGTGCTCGGAATTCCCCGAATTCGGAACCGCCCTCGACGCCTGTCGCGAACCACACACCCATCTGCATGAGACCGCGTTGAATATCGAGCAGCTCGTGACGAACCTGCAGTTTGACGCGGCCGCGGAGGTCCTCCAAGCTGAAACAACTACGATCCTCGCTGAGTTGAAGATACACTTCTATAGCGCAATGGGCGCCGAGACTGACCTTCAGAGCGCCGCCGCCGAGGCCAACGCTATCTTCGCCACCAAAACCAGACCCAACCTGGAGAAGACCCAAGAGTTGCTCAACAAGATCCGCGAGGAAGTCAAGGCCAACGTGATGACCGACGAGGTGATGTTGGCCGTCGCCCAGGGCACCAAGCGCAATGTCACCGTCGTGGGGATCGCTGCCATCATCGGCGGAGCCTTGCTGGCCTTCTTCATCTCTCGCGGGATCGTCAAGACCCTGACGAGGATCATCGAAGGCCTCAACGAAGGGTCGGAACAGGTCAACGATGCGGCGGGGCAGGTCTCCACCGCCTCCCAGCAGTTGGCTGAGGGCGCCAGCGAACAGGCTTCCTCGCTGGAAGAGACGTCCAGCGCCTTGGAGGAGATGGCCGCCATGACCCGCACCAACGCCGAGAACTCCAAGCAGGCCAACACGCTGAGCGAACAGGCCCGGGACGCCGCTCAGACCGGCGACCAGACCATGCACAAACTTAACGAGGCTATGGCCGGTATCAACGAAGCGTCGGGGCAGATCAGCAAGATCATCAAGGTCATCGAGGAAATCGCCTTCCAGACCAACCTGCTGGCATTGAACGCCGCAGTGGAAGCCGCCCGGGCCGGTGAGCACGGTAAGGGGTTTGCCGTGGTCGCCGACGAAGTGCGAAACCTGGCCCAGCGCGCCGCGCAGGCCGCCCGCGAAACGACCGGGTTGATCGAAGACTCGGTCAACAAGGCCAAAGAGGGTTCGGAGGTCGCCAGCGAGGTCGGCGAATCGCTTGAAGCGATCGTCGGCGATGTGTCCAAGGTGACCGACTTGATCGACGGGATCACCAAGGCATCCGAGGAGCAGGCCCAGGGAGTCGATCAGGTCAATACGGCTGTGTCTCAGATGGACAAAGTCACCCAGCAGAACGCCGCCGGGGCGGAGGAATCGGCTTCCGCGGCTGAGGAACTCAGCGCTCAGGCGGCAACGGTCAAGAGCATGGTCGATGAGCTTTCGGTCATCATCGGTGGAGCGGCCAGTCAAACCGGGAAGTCCGCTTCGCCCCGCAAAACCACCAAGCCTCACAAGATGGTCGTGGGTAGTCCAGCGACAGTAGGTGCTTCGGCAGGCCGCGGCGGACTGGCGGGACCGAAGATTGCGGACGGACCGTCCGACAACTTCATGACGATGGACGACGATGAGAGCGTCAGCGAGTTCTGATGAGAGTGCCAGCTCCACGGCGATGGGCGGGCGCCGGTTTTCGTCACTAGTCTTCCGGCGTCCGCCCCGCCTCTATCCTAACGAGCCCTCGGCAAGCGGATGGGTGGCACAGACAAAGTGAAGCGGGTCCACCCCTCGCCCCCCACGCCGCGTCAGCCGCAGCCCGGATCCTTCCGGCTCCGCATCAAAACGTCGTCTGAGACCGAAAGAACGCGTGATCGCGCAAAGAGCAGACCCTCCCGATCGCGCGCCATGTACTCACGGTAGAGTGACCCCGCAGTGCTCTTCATTGAGCCAGTCGGTGTGGTCCTCAGCCGAGTTGACCCGGCGTGGCCCGCTTTGCGAGGCATCCGCCAGGCGTCCTCGTCGTGCTCTTTGACAAGTGAATATGGTCCCAGCGCGGTTACCGTGAGATGCTGCGCGGCCCTGCAATGTGTTCTGACCACAGGCAGTGCATTCGGCGGTGTTGCGCGCGTCGCCCAGCGAAGACCCGCCGGGTCTGCGCTGCTCATGTATGCTTTGGATTCAACGTGCCGACGGGTGGGCCGCCATTCGGTTGGCAGTCTTCTTCTTGGAATCTTTGGCGGCCGTCTTGCGGCGGGTCTTCGAGCTTGCCTTAGAACGCGTCTTTGCGCGGGACTTGGTCGCGGCGCGGCTGCGCTTCTTGGCGGGTTTGGACGGCTCATACTTGAACACGGCGCGGAGCAGGTCGTCGATGGTCTTAATCAGCACAAACTCGATGTCCGCGCGCACCTCTTCGGGGATCTCTTCCAGGTCTTTCGCATTGCGGTGGGGGATGATTACCCGAGTGACCCCCGCGCGGTGGGCAGCCAGCACCTTCTCCTTCAACCCGCCGATGGGCAACACAGAACCGCGCAGGGTAATCTCGCCGGTCATCCCCGTCAGCGGATCAACCGTCTGCCCGCTGAGCAAGGAGACCAATGCGGTGAGCATAGCCACGCCGGCGGAGGGTCCGTCTTTGGGGATAGCCCCCGCGGGTACGTGAATGTGGAAATCCTGGCGACTGATATGCTCGGGATCGATACCCAACGCCTTGCAGCGACTGCG
>JAAEQG010001190.1 GCA_024231775.1 bacterium | reverse complement strand
GGGAGGTTTTCCTACGTGATACCCGTGGATCCGATGGCCATCTTCAATGCACATCCCGAGTGGAAGACGGTGCGGATTGCGGCCAAGGTGTTGGCGTTGGACGCCATGATGCAGGCTCTAGACGGCGAGACCGAGCTGGCCCTGGCGAATGCCCGGGCGATGCTTAACGTCGCCGCCAGCATGGAGGACAGCGGCACCATGGTATCGACGCTAGTGCTGGCCTCATGCGAGGGCCTGGCCATTCGGTCGGTTGAGCGCACGCTCTCGATGGGCGTGTGCGCCGACGCGGTCCTTGAGGGCTTGGCGGTGACACTGGGCGAGCGCGAGCAACCCGATGCGCTGCTGTGGGGGGTGTGGGGCGAGCGTGCCAGACAGAATGCGACCTTCGAGCAGCTCCGTGGCGGGGCGACCCTGCCGCCTTCGCAGATGCCTGTCTTCTCCGGGGGGGTCCCTCTACCCTTGCGCGGATGGAACAAGCTGGATCAGGCCAAGACGCTCTCGTTTGTCAACCGCTTGGTGCGGATAGCCGGGATCCCACCCGAGAAGATGTTGCCAGCCACCGAGGAGTTCGAACAGGAGGTGGCGTCCGTGTCGAGATTCTATCTGATGACCAGGATCACGATGAGTTCGTACTCGCGGACAATCGTCCTCTGGGTAAAGCACATTGCCGAGCTACGCTGCGCCCGGACCGCCCTGGCGGTGGAGCGCTATCGCATGGCCCATGGGCGCTGGCCGGGCTCGCTGGACGCCTTGGTCCCCGAGTTCTTGGAGGCAGTCCCTCTTGATCCCTTCGACAGCAAGCCGCTACGCTATCTTGTCACCGAGGACATGGTCACGGTGTACTCGCTGAATGACGACGACACCGACGACAACGGCAAGCTCGAACGCTCGGGGAGTGGAGCCACCTACGACCTCGGCTTTCGCCTGCTCAGCCCCGAGCGGCGGGGCGCGCACATGAACGTGGCGGTGCCGACGACGGCGCCCGCGGTCGAGAGTGGAGATTGATCGTATGCACGTATCGGGTGGTGAGGCACCTTCGTCAACGCGGCGGCGGATGTCGGGGTGGATGAAGCTGCTGCTTGGCTTTGTCGGGCTGGCGCTCTTGCTTGGGGCTGCAATCCCGGTTGTTGACCTGATTGGCCGATCGGCGCTTCAGCGCGAGATCGATGCCCTCCGCACTGCGGGCGAGCCGTTTACGATGGAGGAACTGGAGGCGCGGCGAGCACCGGTTCCCGACGAGCGGAACGGCGCCCTGCTGTTGGCTGGCCTGCTGGATGAGCTGGAGGGGATCGACAAGGAGCGGAGCAAGGGAATCCTGCTGCTGGGCCGAAAAGGCCTACCCCGTGTACCTGAACTCCCGGAGGACGGACCAATCGAGCAGACGCGCGCGTTTATTGCTGAGGAGCGCGTCCTCGTGGAGCAGTTACGCGGGATAATCGAGTACCCCGACGGACGCTTCCCGTTCGAGATGCCGGATGATCCATTGGAGGCACTCGACCCACCGGAGCGCTCGGGCGTGAGGAAGGCTGCCAAGGTGTTGGCCTTGGATGTCCTGCTTCGGGCTCTTGACGGTGAGACTGAATCGGCCGCCGTGGGCGTCGAGGCCATGCTCAACCTGGCTGCGTACATCGAACACTCCGGCACGCTCATGTCCACGCTCGTTTTCATGGCGTGTGATTCGCAAGCAGTGACGGCGCTGGAGCGCGCGCTGTCTACGGGAGTGTGCGGTGATACCGTCCTGATGCACCTGGCGGGAGTCTTCGGAGAGCGCGAGCGTTCGGATGCTATGCAATGGGGGATGTGGGGCGAGCGTGCGGTGCTGCTCGCTATGTTCGATCAAGTGCAATACGGTCGGGCTTCAGGGGGAGGACTGCCGGCGACGCGGCTGAACATGCCTCGGTCGTATCGCATCTGGGCCGATTTTGACCGGGCCAAGATGCTATCGCTCATGAGGCAGTTCGTGCAGTTGGCGAGGACGCCGCCGGAGAGAATGTCACCAATCTCCGCACAACTCGAGCAGGAAGCGTCCGGATTGTCTGACTTCTATTTCATGACAACGCTCCTCATGCCCTCCTACGAGCGCGCATTCGTCATTTGGGTGCGGGCGATCGCCGAGCTACGCTGCGCCCGGTCCGCTCTAGCGGTCGAGCGCTATCGCCTGGCCCACGGGCGCTGGCCGGATTCGCTGGAGGGCTTGGTCCCAGAGTTCCTGGAGGCAGTCCCTCTTGATCCGTTCGACGGAAAGTCGCTGCGCTACCTTGTCACCGAAGACATGGTTACGGTGTACTCGCTGAATGACGACGGCGTTGACGACAGCGGCAAGTTCGAACGCTCAGAGCGAGGTGGATCGTTCGACCTTGGATTTCGCCTACTCAGCCCCGAGCTACGCGGCGCGCATACGAACGTAGCCCCCGCAGAACCTGCAACGCCGTCGATCAACCCAGTCACCGACGAGCCCGACCCGGAAGATGTCAGCGAGTGACACTTCCGGGCCGGGCTCTGCTCGTCGCATTCGGTGCTCCCTTGGCTTCGGGCGAAACGCCCGCCACCGGAGCACGATCACCGATCAGTCGTCGTCACCCGGTGGCGGATCCGCGCCCTCGCGCAGGACGAAGTCCACGGCCAGCGTTTTTCCGGAGCCGAGGACGATTGGTTTATCCAGAGGCAGGTATCCCGGGTACGTGGCGATGGCGCGGTAGTGTCCGGGGCGGATGTCGGGAAGCTTGTACATTCCCTCTTCGTTCGTCTCGGCTTGGGCCACCACGATGGGATCTTCGCCACCCTTGACCAACCGGACCCGCGCTCCGTCAAGCGGGACCGGCTGCGCCCCGGACGGGTCAGCCCCCAGCACTCGACCGACCACCATCCCCGGCACGCGACGTGGCGCGTGTGACATGAATCCGATCGAACCCGACCGGGCCAGGCAGGTCCGCGGGATGGCGACGATGTCAAACGGATTGGTGATGATGTCCAGAGGTCCGGGGTGGTTGTTCACGCCGAGGTGGACCATGGTCCAGTCCTCGCAGCGGTTCGCCCGCACGATCTTGATGTTCGGTCCGCCGCCGGAAGTTCGCTTGCCCAGAAGCGCAACGACCACGGCGCTCTCCTCGAAGTCCACCGGTGGAGGGGGCGGCGCCGGATCCAGATGATGGGTGTGTCGGTCCCAGAAGACCGCCCAGGAGTCCGGATCCTTGATGATTCCCCGCAGCCCACGGAAGCCACGCTCCCCCAGGTGGAATCCGCTGATCTCCCCGTGGGCGATGGGGCGGATCGGGCATTGGCAGCAGCAGGGCTCTCCGTTGGACCCCGCACATTCACCACAGTCCGGCCCACCACCGTTGGAGGTCGCCGTCTCCCAGTCGATGGGCTCGAACTCGACCGCCTGTATGTCGGCGGTTTCGAGATCTGCCAGTCCCCTGGCGGCGCCGGGGGCCACCCCCCAGAAGAGTAGAGCGCCCGCGCACACCATAACCATGACTCGTGACATCGGTCTTTCTCCTTTCTGATCGGAATTCGGTTGTCGGTTGACCCTGGCGGGGCGCTAAGGCGGGACGTTCCGGACCGTCTCTCCATACCGCATCCCGCGTGGGAACCTTCGTTGGTTGCGTGTCCGGGTAGCCACTGTCCACGCCCCGGATCAGCAGGCCAAACGTCGCAGGTGTGCGGGTATTGCGGCGGTGACGGGAAAAACCGACGGAGCCAGGCAGACCCTCAGGACCGCCTGGCAGGGGTTCGGTTCCGGGGGCGTTATTGACCGGCGAACAGCGACGTCGTCATCAGGCTGAGCATGAGCAGCAGTGCAGCGAAAAACGGTAGCATGGCAACTCCTCTACACGGGGGGTGACTAGGTTCGGTTCCTCTGTGGACTTTAGACGCTGCCGGCGGGTACGGCAACTCCGTCACCAGCGCAGCGGTCCTACGGGATGCGGTCGACGAATGACAGATTGGTATCGATTCCGCCTTCCAGGCTGCGCTCGGCGAGGACGAACTCGAGCAGGGATTCATCGTCCTCGATCCCCAGCCGCTTCACCAGGGCTGCGTCATCGGGGAAGAGCTCGAGCCCACGGGTCCACGCCTGTCGGGCTGCGGTGTACTGTTCGTCCTTGACGCAGGCGTCTCCGAGCGCGACGTGGGTGCGCAGGTGGTACGCCGGTCTCGGACGGCGCTCGGTCTCCGCTTGCAGTTCAACGCACCGGGTGAAGTCTGCGATCGCATCGTCGCTATGTCCCAGGACTTTGGGCCAGTGGAGATGATTCATGCCTCGGCAGTACAGCGCC
>JAAEQG010001189.1 GCA_024231775.1 bacterium | reverse complement strand
GGAGACCGCCATCCTGCGTCGGCCAAGCCAGACACGCCTCCGGTTCGAGGAACAGGTGCTCGATGCGCTGGGTGCTGAACTCGTGTTCGACCACGTGCGCCGACTCCGCGAAAGCCCGCTCCACGTCGCCGAGGACAATGGCCGAACGCGACAGCAAGTTTCCGTCGGGGCGGATCTTCGGCGCCTCGGGCAGGAGTGCGGTACGCGGATCGGTGACCGGTTCGCGGACTTCGTAATGGACCTCTATCTGCTCCGCCGCAGTCCGGGCCAGGCCCATCGACCGGGCTACGACCACGGCGAGAACGTCGCCCACACACCGTGTCTCCTCCCCCGTCGCCACCATCACCGGCCAGTCCCGCGTAATCAGGCCTACGTAGCGCTCGCCGGGGATGTCCGCGGCGGTCAAGACTCGCTCGACTCCGTCAACCGCCTCAGCAGCCGTAGAGTCGATCCCTTTGACCAGCGCCCTGGCGTGGGCGGAGAGCACCGGTGCGGCGAAGAGCATGTCCTCCACGAACATGTCGTCCACGAAGGGGCGATCCCCCAGGACGGCTTCCGCCCCGGCAAAACGGGGTGACCGGGCGCCGACTCCGCCGCCACGTTCGCCGGCGCCCAACGGTTCGCCACGGCGCAACCGGGCGTAGCTCTCGATCGCATCAACGATCTTGACGTACCCGGTGCAGCGACACAGATGCCCGCGCAGTTCCCTGAGGATCACCGTGCGCGATGGGTTCGGATCACGGATAATCAGGGCTGCCGCCCGCATCGCGATTCCAGGAATGCAAAACCCGCACTGCACGCCCCCCGCCTCGACGAACGCTTTGGCCAGATGGGCGCGAATGTCCGCGGACAGACCTTCGCAAGTCACCACCTCTTTCCCGGAGACCTTCTCCACCGCCAGCGCACAGGAGAGGCGGGGTTTGCCGTCCACCCACACGGTGCAGCAACCGCACTGGGCTTGCGGCTGACACCCGTTCTTGGGCGAAGTGACCCCCAGGACGTCGCGCAGCACTTCCAGCAGGCTCACGCCCTCCTCAGTCACCACCGCGGTTTCGCCGCCGTTAAGTACGAAGTTGGTTTGCCGCACGCCTCGGTTCTCGCTCCCGCAGGCCAGACCACAACTCCTACTGAGCCGCCTGCCCATCTGTCGTAAGCTCGCTTGACCCAATTGCGGGACTTCAATATTGTACCGCCCACGATGACGAAAAACACCGGTAGT
Organism: bacterium; assembly: GCA_024231775.1. Lineage (GTDB taxonomy): Bacteria > Planctomycetota > Phycisphaerae > UBA1845 > UBA1845 > JAAEQG01. Next base: position 7,851 of record JAAEQG010001189.1, on the reverse strand, counting down.
GGAATCAGTCTCATTACGGGAGCCACGGGTCTCCTGGGCAGCCATATCGCCGAGCAGCTTCGCCAGGACGACCGGGCGGTGCGGGCCTTGGTTCGATCCACCAGCGATACCGCCTTTCTGGAGTCCATCGGGTGCGAGTTGGTGACGGGCGACGTCACCGATCCGGATTCACTGGTCGAAGCCTGCCGCGGGGTGGACGTGGTGTATCACGCGGCGGCGCGCGTCGGAGACTGGGGGCCTTGGTCTGAGTTCGTAGCCATCACCATCGACGGAACGCGCCACCTGCTCGAAGCCGCGTCCGCCGCCGGGGTCGGCCGGTTCATCCATGTCAGCTCCATCAGTGTTTACGGTTACGTGGATGGCGAAGGCACGGTGTTCGACGAGACTGCTCCGCTGGGCTACGGGCTGTACAAGTGGGCGTACTACAGCCGGGCGAAGGTGGCGGCGGAACGGATCGTCTCGGATTACCAGAAGAACGGCCGGATTCCTATCACGGTGATCCGCCCGAGTTGGCTTTATGGCCCGCGCGATCGGGCGACGCTCGGGCGGTTGATCGACTCCATCCGCCAGCGCAAGTGCAAGCTGATCGGCGATGGGAACAACCGCTTGAACGTGGTCCACGCCGCTAATGTGGCGGAGGCGGCCATCCTCGCGGCGGACTCCTCTACCGCGGTCGGCGAAGCCTACAACTGTAGCAATGACGGCGTGCTCACTCAGGCGGGGTACTTCAACAAGATCGCCGCCGCTCTGGGCGAGCCCGACATCGCCCGGAAGGTGCCCTACAAGGTCGCCTACAACGCAGCCTTTCTGTTCGAGTGCATGGGGCATGCCCTCAGAACGCGCAAGCCTCCCCTGGTCACCCGCTACGCCGTATGGTTGATCGGGCGCCGCTCGTTCTTCGAAACGCAGAAGGCCCGCGAGCAGCTCGGCTGGAGCTCGACCATCTCCTACGATGAGGGCATCCCCGCTGCGGTGCAGGCGTATCTGAAGTCCTCCTGACCTCCGCCCCCACGTGACCGATTGAAAAAGAAACCGCCCGCGGGAGGTCCCGCGGGCGGTTGTACATGTAAGAACCAGCTCAATCAGGGGACTAGCCCCTCGCGCTACTTAGGGCGTTATGTCCGCAGCGACGCGCGGTTGCACCTGATAGGCGTCGCTGTAAATCGCACACATTCCCACGATGTTCACCGGGCCGGTCGGAATCGTCGTGCCGATGATCGGCAGCACGCCGGCTTCACTGTTAGCGATCCGCACGGTCATGGTGTCCGTCGGAGTGGTCGCATCGTGGATCGTGTAGCTCCCGTAGGCGAAGGCGTTACCCTGATCAGCAACGGCGAACTCGGCGTTCATCACCTTGATCAGTGTGCTGAGATACTGCCCATTGTTCGGCCACAGGTCCTTCAGGTCGGCGACGGAGACCTCGAACGGCGTGGGCGTCCCCGGCGAACTTAGATACTCAACTGTGAACGGCCCGGTGACCTCCTGAGAGTTGAAGTACTCCTCCTTGGTCCCGCGGAGCTCGATCTCGTCTCCAAGCGCTACGACCGCCAGGAGTGCGTCGATTTCGGCGTTGCTGCCGTATACGATCACCCCGTTGGTCCCCGTCGGATCCTGAACGAACATGTTCTTGGAATTGGTGGAGTTGACCAAGTCATACGTGTTGCTGACGATCACTCCGGTGAGGCAAACCGGCTCGGTTTCCGGGAACTCCATGACAGGTGCGTCGGCGATCAAACCGCAGTTGCACGGATCGACCGGAGTACAGGACGATCCATAGCCCGTCCACAGACCGCTCGTGCTCGCACATTCGTCATACAACATCTCGGCGCAGGTCATACCGATGCAGCAGGCACCGGCGATGGTCCCTTGCGACACGTTCACCGCGTCCGGCGTCGACGGATCGCTGGGATCGCTCATCTCGCTGCCGTACACGGTCTCCCAGTCCTCGGGCACATCGGTGTCTGTGTGGTCCGGGATGCGCTGAGCGTAGTCGAACACGTACGCCCCGGAGTCCTGCACCAACGGTGCGAGGAAGTAGACATCGTCGAAGTCGCCGATGCGCGTCGCCACCGTGTCGATCGCGGCGCCCGTAATCGTGTCGTAGGACGCCTGGGTGAGCTGATTGTCCGCCCCCGTGCAGCTCGCGTCAGGTACGCCACTGCTCGTGCAGTAGGCGATGTCCGTCGTGAACACGAGTGCGTAGGTCTGCGAACCGTTCTGGAGTTCGTCCACCATGGTGTCCGCGTCGCCGAAGGTGGCGTCCAGGTCCACGTCGGAGACGGGCGGAGCGGCATCCGGACCGGTTCCCATCGTGAAGTACGGGGCCAGCAGGTGAGTCCCGTCGAAGTCGGCCTGGAAGTTGACCACTCGATAAACCGCTGAGTTCGTGTCACCGCCGGTGTCACCGTCCACAACGATCAGGCTGTAGCCGGCCAGGTTGGCGATCGTGTCGCTCCACAGCTCGATGAACTCGTTGGTGTCCGTGCTGGGGTCGTCCGCCCAGATCTCGTTGATCAGGATGTCGCCTGGTGTGGGCTCAGGACAGGTCACGCTGATGCACAGTACGCCGTCGCCCTCATAGGCGTCCGGGCCGTAGGCGTCCGCACAATCGAATTCGTTGATCTCGATGCACTCACCGTTAGGACGGCAGCATGCACCGACGGGGTCTGGCACACAAATCTGCTGCTGGAGCAGGGCGAAGTCGCCCAGGTCCACGCTGAGGCTGGTGTCGAGATCCCACGCGTCGCACCCGGCCGGGACCGGCATGTCCGGTCCGCCATCGGGATCCAGGCAGGCGACAAACGCGGCGATGTCCATGCAGATGGTGTCCTCACCATTCCACGTTCCGCCGAGAGCGAGGCAGTCATCCTCGGTTTCGTCCTCCTGGCAACTGCCGTCAGGCAGGCAGCAGGCCCCGCGCGGGATGCACGGGTTCGGATCGCAGGTGGTCCCGTCGCCCTTGTAGATTCCGCCGCCGTTGGTGCACACATCGGGGTACTCGACCGAGCAGGTCTCGCCCTGACAGCAGGCTCCGACATCACCGCAATCGATGTTGGATTCGCCGGGCGTGTTGCAGGTGATCTCATCCCACGCGCCGCCGTCAGGGATCTTCTGCAGCGTGGTCGACGAGCCGTCGCTGACGACGATGTCGGTCAGGAACGTCCCGTCCGCGTCGCCGCCCACCGCGTAGAAACCGTTGGAGTCGGCATCGTAGGCCATGGCTTCGACCACCAGCCCGTTGAACAACAGGGCGACGCCGTCACCCTCCGGGAACCCACCGTTCTGAATCGCGTTGGTGGTCCACTCCTCCAAGTCCACGTTGGGTACGGTTGTGGAGCCCACCACCAGGTAACCGTCGCCGGGGATAATGCCGCCCGGCGTGGTGGCCAGATCCACCGTGCGATACAGGTTGTCGCCGGTGAAGTCGTTTCCGTTGAAGAACTCGAGCGACCAGCCAGCCAGCGACTCACCGGGCGTCACCGAGTACAGCTCGATGAACTCATCCTCGTCCGTGCTCGGAGTATTGTAGTCCAGCTCGTTGATCACCAGGGCTACTTCCACCGGGCACTCGCCGGTGGACTGGCCCGGGGACGCACACGTGGCGGCGCCGTTCCAGTCGCCGTTGAACAGCAGGCACTCGCACTCGCCCAGATCCAGACACACGCCGGTGGCTACACAGCACTTCTTGCCCACTATAGGATCACACGTGCCCGGGTAGGGGCAGGTGGAGTCCAGGGTGAACTCCTGGCCGCAATAATCCACCAGGCACTCCGACTCGGTAACGCCGTCCACGCAACTGCCGTCCGGCAGACAGCAGGATCCGTAACACGGCGGGTCATAAGTGGGTGACTCGAAAAGGGTAGGCACGTAGCCCGGGCTGCCCGTGTCGCCGGTCTGACCGGTCAGCTGGCCGTCCCCGAATTCGGACGAGCATTCCCACGGCGCCGTCGAGTCGTTGCATTCCGTGTTCAGAGTTGAGCAAGCACTGATGCTGAGTAAGAAGGGGTCGATGGCGTAGCTGGTCCCGTCACAGTCTATCGACGTACGGATGCTCAAGTCCACCGAGTCCAGCAGGGTGCCTCCGGTCCCGAACAGCAGCACGCGCGAGCCCGAAGCTGCATTGCAGTTATCCGGATCGGCGTTGCTGAAGAGATACTCCCAGTTGTCCACGTCAATCCGGATGATGTCGGCTTCTCTCAGCGAGCTCCACTCGCAGCGGAAGTCCTCGGCGCTGTCCGGGTAGGCTACGGTGTTGTCCATGGTGATGATCCGCATGCTGTTCGCGGGGATCGACTCACCGAGCAGATTGTCGTTGGTGTTGGTTGTCGTGTTCCGGTCCGTATCCAGCCGAGTCAGCGCCACCGCCGATCCGCTGTTGTTGTACACCTCGATGTACTCGTACGTGCTCTGGAACGAGCTGGGAGAGTACATGATCTCGGAGATGACCACGGTGTTCGCCTGCACCGCTACTTCCTGCCTGACCGTGTCGGACTCCTGAAGCAGCGAGTCCACCGCCTTGAAGGAGAAGTGATCCAGGCCGGAGTACGCCGTGTCCGGATCGTAGGTCAGGTCGCCGACGATCGGGTGCGGGACGGCTACGATCGGGGTGCCGCCGTCCTCGAGCGTTCCGTTGGTGGCCAGGTCTGTAATGATGAGCGTCAGCGCGCCATCGCCACCGGCGGCGCACAATTCGATCGCCGCCGTCTCGGTGTTGATCTGCGTAGCAGTCAGCTTGCCATAACAGGTCGGGGCACCCGGCCCGGGATCCACGTTTTCCAGCCCCGGCGTTCCGTCCTCGGCTACGCCGTTGCTCGATCCGTCGCCCGTCACCGCGAAACTCCCCGTGCCGTTGGGCAGGCGCTGGAGCACGATGTCATCCTCCGGAGTGCTCTGCGCATCCGCCACGCCGATGTCGGTCGAGGTCACCGCGTCGCACTCTCCGCCCACTGCATCGAACACACCTTCGTAGCTGAGAAACTGGTCGCACGAGACGCCGTTCTGCACGATGGCGATCCCGTCGGGAGCACCGTTCTGGATCTGGTTCGTGGCTCCAGGGAACGTAATATCCACGTTCGGCACGCCCGCGACACCGATCACCAGATAGCCATCGACCGGAATCGTGCCGATGGTGATCCGATCATACTCCGCGCCGTCGTTCCCGTTGTACAGGACCAAGTCGTACGCCGAGAAATCCCCTCCACCGGCGTGGTAGATCTCGATGAATTCCTCGTGATCGATTCCAGCGTCGTCGTAGTTGATTTCATTGATGGTAATCGCCCCGGCAGGAGCAATCCCCAAAAGGGCTGTCAACATCAGTACGGCAAACCATCTCATCTTGCATCCTCCTACATGACCAACTGACAGAACTGTTGCACCGGCGCAGGCAACATCCGGACAACCGGAGTTGATCTTGCGCCGCAGCCTGTACGCGCCAACACACATGAGCTATCTTTGATTCCGGTAATATCGCCAACTCCGGCCGCCATCGATTGTGGCGGAACCGGTAACGCGGCACCGTACGTTTGCAGTACGCACTTCAAAGCGGGGCACTCTTACTTGGATGGGGGCCTCTCTCGCCGCCGGTTGTCTCTCTCCGAGACAGTCGGTGCTACGCTTCCTCCTCACCTTGCTTCCATAGCGCAGGCCTAGTATATCCGCAAACCACCCCCGATACCAGAGGAAACTCCAGGTTTCAGGCGCTTTCCGGAGGGCGAATGTGCTACAATTTCACGAGGATAGGAAGAGGCGCATCAAACACCTGGGGACCCCTCCGGGACATTATGGAGCTATTGCGCATGATTGGCAGATTCGCCCTTATCGCGGTGTTATCCATGGTTTCCTCCGCCCCCGTATTCGCCCAGGTGGAGGTCCGGGTGGCGACCTTCAACATCGAGGATTTCAAGTCGAGCCAAACCCAGTTCGACGCCGCCGCAGACATCCTCGTCCGGATTGGGGCGGATGTGGTCTGCGTCCAGGAAATCGATGACGTAACGGACTTTAACGCCCTGGCCTCCGCCGCGGGATACTCCTTCAAGACCCTGGCCCACGGAACCGGTAGCTTCGACGGATCCCATCACGCCGGGATCATGAGCGTCTACCCCTTTGCCAGCAGCGACACAGTGACTTCGATCGACCTCTCCGGAGATCCGTCGGCCCGCGACCTCACCCGCAACTTCATCTTCGCCGAGGTCATCGTGCCCGGCGCTGCGGAGAATCTGATCGTAGTCGGCAACCACTGGAAGGCTGGTTTTGACGACTCCGATGAGTTCCGTCGATCGCTCGAATCCATCCGGGCTATGCAGATCACTGCCAACTACGACTCCAACGTCATCCCGTACGTCGTGGTCGGGGACATGAACGACGACATCCTCGATTCGCCCGACTCCCCGAGCCAGTTCTCCTCCGTACCCGGCGGGGTCCCCATAAGTTTCTCACTCGGTATTGACATCTCCCTGCCGATCGACAACGGCATATTCAAGGCCCTTGAGGCGGGCAGTGGTTCTCAGGATCTCACCGTGATCAACGCCCGCCAGTTGGACTTCTCCGACGCCACTCGGAAAGCCTCGGGACGACGTTTGGACTACATCTGGCGCAGCCGCGCCGTAACCCTTGTTGATTCAGAGGTCTACGACTCCGAGGACGAAGGGCTTCCCGGCGGGCTGGCCAAGTTCGGTTCGGCGCTACCCTCAGGAACCAGCGATGACGCCTCTGACCACCTGCTCGTCTTCGCCGACATCGAGATTCCGGACAACCAGGCTGGAGCCTGCTGCACCGCCTGCGGATGCGATGATACGGTGAACGAGGCGGAGTGCCTCGCCCTCGGCGGCGATTTCATGGGCGCCGGCGAGATCTGCGAGGTGGACACCTGCCCCGAACTTCCCAATGGCATGCGCCTCAACGAGGTGCTCGTAACCCACGACGGAACTGAGGATCAGGAGTTCATCGAACTCGTTGGCGACGCCCACGAGTTGCTGTGCGGCCTGACGATCCTGGTGGTCGAAAGCGAGACCGCGTCCAAAGGGCGGATTGACCTGGCGGTGTCCCTGGACGATTGCGGGGGCGTGCCCTGCGCGTTGGACGCGAACGGCTACTTCCTGGCGGGCGGGTCGGGTCTCAGCCCGGATCTGCAGATCGGCGGGGGCGTGGGCATCTTGGAGAATGGTACCCAGACCATTGCCCTGGTTCGCGACTGCACCGTCGTTCCCAACGACGACATCGACGCCGACAACGATGGCGTCGCCGACTTCTCCGTTGGTACGATTCTGGACACCTTGGGGATTGTCGACTCCGGCTATCCCGTTGACGACAAGGTGTACTTCGGCGCCCCGGCGTTCGGCCCGGACGGAACCGGCGTACCCCCCGGCGCTGCCCGATGCCCCGACGGGGTCGATACCGACACGGTCGATGATTGGGTCAAGCTCAGCGGACCCACCGATGGAAGTGACGGCTGCGTGCCGATCACCCCGGACCTGCCCAACTCCGCAAGCTGTGGCGGTGACTACGATGGCGACGGAGATTACGACCTCGACGACTTCGCCGCGTTTCAGCAGTGCATGGACACGGCATCCGCGGAGTGTTCAGCCCTGGAGCTGGACGGAGTATGCGGGATCGATCTGGGCGACTACGAGTTGTTCAACCCGCTGCTGACCGGACCCTGACCCGAGGCGCCATCCCGCCGAACCGGACCTCGAGACGAGAGGGCCAGCAACCCCCGTCTCACGCTGAGGGGGCGCCTTGGTGAACCTGCGTCGTCAATCCGCCGAGTCGGCCAAGCTGTCCAGCTCTGCCATCAGCATGTCGACCAAAGGACTGATAGTGTCGTAGCTGAAGTCGAAGCGGATCGCCGCGGTC
>JAAEQG010001188.1 GCA_024231775.1 bacterium | reverse complement strand
TGGGCTTCGTCCAGTGCGGCCAGTGTCTCCTTGAGCCGCTGACCCCATCGACCGTCGAGGTTGACGACCGTGCGAACGCCCGCGGCGTCCATCTCAGCCAGATAGCGTTGGACACGCTCGGGCGTCAGACGCTCCTTGCCTCCACCCAGATGATTGTGAACGTCGAACACCGGGTGGGACGGCTTCTCAACCACCGTCTGGGGAGTCTTCAGCATCGAGCGCGGCGCCCAGTCGCGCAGCTTCAATTCGCGGATGTCCTCGTCCTGCTGCGCCGATAGCCCAGAAGCTACGCAGATCGCCAAAACCGAGCCTATGAGGAGACGCATTCTCATTGTGATTCCCTCTCTTCGCTTGACAGTGACAATGTACTACTCTCGCGTACCCGCATATCCGCCTCCGTCATCGGCGTCCCGATTCTTCCGAGGTGCAGCAAGGGCACGCACCACAGCATCATCGCGCAGAACGCCGAGATGTGCAAGCCCGAAGTCGCCGGATGGTGCAGGGAGTCCGCGCGTCATGGCGTCTAGT
>JAAEQG010001187.1 GCA_024231775.1 bacterium | reverse complement strand
TATCCTCCTGCCATAACAAAACAACCGGAGGATAGGATGAACGACAACGAAATCAAGGGGACCGTGGCAAGAGTCGTCTTTTGCAACCCGGAGAACGGGTACACGGTCGTGAAAATTGAAGAACACAGCGGCGTGATCGCCACGGCTATCGGCACGCTTCCAGATGTGGCCGAGGGCGTGGACCTGGTCCTGCGTGGGAAATGGACGACTCACCCCCGGTTTGGCAAGCAATTCCAGATCGAGGAACACAAGATCGTCGTTCCCCAAACGGAGGACGGGATCGCCGCATACCTGGGTTCTGGCCTGATCAAAAACGTCGGCCCCGTGCTGGCGCGGCTGATCGTGCGCCACTTTGGGCCGGACACACTGCGCGTGCTGGACGAAGAACCGGAGCGTTTGACGGAGGTGAGCGGCATCGGCGAGGGCCGCGCCGCTGCCATCGTCGAATCGTGGCACATGCACCGTAGCCTGGGGCAACTGATGACGTCGCTGCACGGGTACGGCATCTCGGCTCGTATGGCGGTGCGCGTGCACCAAGCGTTCGGGCCGGACGGGTTGGCCGTCCTGCGCCACAACCCGTACCGCCTGACCGAGATCAGGGGCATCGGGTTCAAGCGGGCTGACCGTGTGGCCCGCTCGATGGGCGTGAAGATGGACGCCCCCGAACGGATCGAAGCTGGTCTGCTCCACGTGTTGGGCGAACAGGCCCGGGCCGGGCACGTCTACGTACCGCGCTGCTCCTTGGAGCGAGAGGCGGTGGACGCGCTGGGCCGGGTCGTCGCCGCGCACCTGGAGGGGGCGCTGCAACGCCTGGCGCGCACCCGCCGGGTCAAGGTAGAGCGAGATCGTGTCTACCTGGCATCGCTCTGGGAAGCAGAAACCGAGGTCGCCAACCGGATCACCGAACTCTCACGCAC
>JAAEQG010001186.1 GCA_024231775.1 bacterium | reverse complement strand
GGCCGGGTTGCTTGCGGGCCTGATGGGCTACGCGAGCGTGGGCGTCAACATGCGTGGCACCGGCTGTTCGGGTGGTGCCTATGACTTCTTTGAACCAGCGCAACTGACCGATGGCTACGACATCATTGAAACCGTTGCCGCCCAGCCGTGGGTGGCCAACGGCAAGGTGGGCATGGCCGGGCTTTCCTATCCGGGAATCACGCAGCTCTTTGTCGCCTGGACCCATCCGCCCAGCCTGGCGGCGATCACGCCCCTTTCGGTAATCGCGGATACGGCCCGTTCGGTGCTCACGCCGGGGGGCATCTTCAACGACGGTTTTGCCCTTTCCTGGGCCGAGCGTGTGCTCAACGGTGCGGATCCCTACGGCAAGGGTTGGGAGCAGGGCCTGGTCGATGGGGGCGACACCGTTTGCGAAGAAAACCAGCTGCTCCACGGGCAGAAGGTGGACGTAGTCGCAAAAGCGCTCGAGAACCAGTATTACGATCCTCTGATCGCGGACCCGCTGGCGCCGGCGACCTTTGTTGACAAGATCGACATTCCGGTGTTCCTGACCGGTGCCTGGCAGGATGAGCAAACCGGGCCGCACTTCGCGACCATGCTCGACGATTTTTCGGACATTGGCGTCAAGCGCTTTACCATGTTCAACGGCGTACACCCGGATGGCTTTACACCGGAGATTCTGACCGAGTGGAAATCCTTTCTCGATTTTTATGTGGCCGGAGAGATCCCGAAGATCGACGTTCTGATGCTCGGGCTGGCGCCCTTCTTGTTCGAGATGGAAATGGGCACGCCGCTGCTCCTGGCGCAGACCCGGTTCGCTGGCTACACCGACTTTGACGAGGCCTTGGCCGATTACGAGGCTGAGCAGCCGGTGCGCATTATCTTCGAAAGGGGCGCCGCCGCTGATGCAGTCCCAGGCGCGGCTCTGGGCGCATTTGAGCACCACTTTGACAGTTGGCCGGTCGAGGGAACCACAGCGTGGCCGCTCTACTTCCAGCCTGACGGATCGCTCGGAGCGAGCCCGCCCACGGAGAGCGATTCGGCCTCGACCTTCCGCCACGACCCCGAAGAGGGGAAGCGCACAACCATAACGGACGGCTCGATCTGGGATTCACAGCCTGCTTATGAATACGCTCCGCTGCTGGATGATCGCGCCGTGGCCTTTATCGGGGAGGAGTTGGACGAGGATACGGTGATTATCGGCACCGGGAGCGTCGATCTATGGATCCGCTCGACAGCGACCGAAGCAGACCTGGAAGTGAACCTCACCGAGGTGCGTCCCGATGGAAAAGAGAGTTATGTACAGGGTGGTTGGCTTCGAGCCAGCCATCGGCGGCTCTCAGACGAGTCAACCGAGCTGCTTCCGGTGCACACCCATCTCGAGGCCGATGCTGAGGATCTCACGCCGGGCGAGTGGACCAGGGTGCGCATCCTGTTGATGCCCTTTGCGCATGTGTTCCGCGCTGGTTCACGGATTCGGATCTCTGTGGACACTCCCGGGGCGAGCCGGGCCGAGTGGAAATTCATCCTGGCCGATCTTGATGACCAGGTTCGTCACTCGGTGGCCCACTCGAGCGAACGGCCGTCACGGGTGGTGCTCCCGGTGGTGAGCGGTGTCGACGTCCCGACCGAGCGTCCGGTCTGCAACGCCCTGCGCGGGCAGCCCTGCCGTGACTATGTTCCCTTGGACAATACCCTGGAATAGGGGGGGCAATTAG
>JAAEQG010001185.1 GCA_024231775.1 bacterium | reverse complement strand
TTGTTTACTTTTGAGAATCTATACTGCTCTCGGGTGCCCGACGAGTACGTGCAATTGCGTTTTAACGCGACGATCTACAGTCCTCCGCCCTCAGATGTGATTTCGTGTGTCTGGCGCTTCGGAAACCGAGCGAAGGGGACGGCGGAGTATGGGCCGGTGGAGCGCCGCTACGTGCGCGGGCGCATCCATACGGTCCCGATCCCGGCTGATGCGGTAGCTCCTGACGGTTCGCTGACGGTGGGTTTCGAGAATGCGGATCCCTTTGGGGAGAATCTGGAATACCGCAGCGTGTTCCACTTCGAGGCTCATCAGACCCTGGAGGTCTTGTTCGGCGTGGGCACGTTCGGGGGCAATCTGCTGCGTACGCTGGCGTTGATCTTTTGGCGTTTGCTCTTCTTGGCGGCGGTGGCGATTCTGGCTGCCAGTGTGTTCTCGTTCCCCATCGCATGCGTCTCCACGTTATCCTTCTACACCTTCGTCGCCCTGCGGGAGTTCTTCCTGGAGGCTTTCGAGTACATGAGCGATCCCGGGGCCGTCGGGGCGATCTTCAAAGCCATCGGCTGGGTCGTTAAGGCGTTTTACCTGTTGGTCCCCAACTGGCAGAAGTACAACGCCCTGGAAATGATCGCCAACGGGCAGAATGTCACGCTCATGTGGGTGATCAGCGGCTTCGGCAAGCTGGGGTTGGCTACGCTGGCGATGGTGGGGCTGGCGTGTCTCCTGTTTGAGCGGCGCGAGGTTTCGGAGGTCTCCATCTGAGGACCCAAGCTATGGCCAACCGAGACGCCTTCGAGATTCCCCAGCACATCATCGACCGCGAAGCCGCCAAGCGTTCCGATCGAATCATTCAGGTGGTCTGCCTGGCGGTGGCGGGGTTGTGTGTGCTCGGGGCGGCGGCGGTGGTTCCGTCGGTAAACGCGGAGCGTCAAGAGTACCAGTTGGTTGTCGATCCGGATTCTCTGCAGGGGCTTCCGCCGGACATCCGCTTGCTGACCAAGACGGGGACCTTCCGCGCCCTGGCCATCGACTGGGGCTTCATGCGCATGGAGCGGCTGAAGAACGAGGACAAGTTCTTCGAACTGATGCAGTTGTCGAGTTGGCTTTGTCGTCTGGCCCCGCGCTACCCGACCATCTGGTCGTACGCGGCGTGGAACCAGGCGTACAACATCTCCGTAGCCCAATACACGCCGGAGGCCCGCTGGAAGTGGGTGAGTAACGGGATTCGCCTGCTGCGTGACGAGGGGATTCAGTACAACCCCAAGTCGCTGCTGCTCTATAAGGAACTAGCTTGGACCTACTGGCATAAGGTGGGCGATTTCACCGACGACTATCACTGGGAGTACAAGAAGGAACTGGCGGTGGATATGGAGCGGGTGGTGGGGGCGCCGCCCTTGGCTCTGACCGACGAGGAGACCATCGACGCCTTCCGCAAGATCGCCGAGGCTCCGCGCGATGTTCCGGGGCTGATCCGCAGCGACGCCAAAGTGGCGGCGCTGGTCGAGCAGTTGGGCGCGGTGGATCTCGCGGCTGACCGTACCCTGCTGGAGTTCGTGGCCCGCTACATGCGCGATGACATTCAGGTTGCCGCGCTGCTCAAGCTCGACGAGCATAACCCGATTCATCGTCTTCTGCTGGACCGGACCAGGTTGCTGGCGGACCCGGCGCACGCCGCTGCGCTGGAAACTCTGCTGGCTGCGCTGCGGGCCCATGCGCTGCGGACGCGCTACTTCATGGAACCGGAGCGAATGCTCGAGTTGATGGAGGAGTTTGGCCCGCTGGACTGGCGCCTCCCGTACGGTATGAGCCTCTACTGGTCGAGTGAAGGCGATCGGGTTACCAAGGACCTGACCGCGGTGGACCCCAACGTCTCCATGAATACCGTGCGCCTGGTGTTCTTCTCTCTGGACAGCATGGTGCGGCGCGGGCGCCTGCTGCTCGAACCCAACTTCTCCAAGCCCAACGACTCTTTTCTGCAACTGCTCCCGGACCACCGCTTCATCCGCCGCACGCACGACGCGCTGCTCAAGTACGGTAAGGAGCAAGCCACTATCCCCGAGTTACACCTCGAGGGGCGCTACCCGGGCTTGCTGAACTATCGCGTCGGGCACGTCAATTTTCTGCGTTACTCGATACGCCAGCTATGGTGGATGGGTACGCCAAAGGCCCGGGCCGACTCCGTCGAGTACTACCAGTGGCTGCGCGAGTTTGACCGCGAGGCGAATGGTGACCCCAAGCCGTTCTACCTCCAGCCGATCGAAGCGGCGGTGATGGCGGAGATCTACGAAGGGCTGACCAGCTTCAAGAACGCCCAGATGATCATCAACGACTTCCTGTTCCGGTCGCTGGATGAGTTGGCGGCGGGAAACTTGCCGGCGGCCCAGGGTTATCTCGACGTGGCCCGGCAGGGCTGGGAGTACTACATGGCGGACAAGTTCGACGACAACGTCGAACGCCGCCGGATCCCGTCTCTGGATATCATGCGCCGTAACGCAGCCCTGGAGTATCTCCGTGCCCGCCACGTGACCGTGCTCAAGAAGGTTCGTGCGTGGCGAGCGTTGGAACTGGAGACGCGACAATTCTGCTACGACAAAGCTCTTCCCTATATGGTCAGGTTGTGCGAGGCACACGCTCCGCCGCTTAACCTCGACGCCGTGTTCCACGAGCCGCCCGGGATGAAGGAGTTCCGCGAACTGCAGGAGGAGCAAGGTCAGCTCGAACCTGACCTTCCGGAAATAGAACGCGGAGAAAAAGCCCCAACCTAGACCGCACTGGGCCGGCGGCACGAGACCACCCTTTGGGAGGATGCAGTACTGTCTCCACTCAGCCCACGGAGACCGGCACTACGTCCATGCCCGTTGCTCCTCATGCTGGAACCGGGATCCAGCCGGCACTGTATCAGCCAGAACAACGGGCTTCCATCCCCATCTGCAGACACAGCCCGCTGACGTTGTCGATGAGGTTGTAGTCACATTCTCTGCAATGCGGAGCGGCGCGGACCGCCCCAGGCACCAAACACTACGGAGTCATGAACCAGCACGTACCACTCACGATCGGGGCGAGGTCCAGCGCGTTAACAGTGCCGCTTCGGTCGACGTCGGCACGGGGACTGTCGGCATCGCCCGGCTGGGCAGGATCATTAACTGGCTTGAACCAGTTCAGTCCACTAACGACAACGGCGATGTCCAATGCGTTCACGTTGCCGTCGCAGTTCACGTCCGAGTCCGGGCAGGTGCCATTCGGCTCGCCCGGGTATTCGCACCAATACGGGAATGTCTGAACATCGTAGAGCACGACAGTGGGGACAGGGGAGCACAGGCCAACCGCTTCGACCGGGTAGATCGGACCGCCGGTGTCCGCCGTGATCACGTTGGCAAAGCAGTTGGTGACGTTTATGACCACATCCTCGGTCCCCATGATGAAGCTGCCCGTGGCCAGCACCACATCGGCATTACCGATCCCCAAATCGATCGGGTCGCCGATTGGATACGGAGCGTTGGCAATCGTGTTGCCGATGGTGTTCTGGCCGCCCCCGACCTGCAACAGCGTGGTACCCGACAGCGTACCGCCGTAGCCATCCGGGTTGGTCAGACCATCGTCCTTCACGAAGTTGTCCATCCCCGCACCCGCGACCAACGGAGTCGGAGTGAACGCGCCATCGAAGTCAAAGTCGAAGCCCATCAAAGCCAGCCCCTCGCTACCGCCTGTGAGCACTCCATGAATCTCGAAGGTGACCACGTCGGTCTCTAAAGCCATAGTGACGCTGGGGACGATCACGATGGTCAGGTCAGTAGCCAACGCGCCGACTGTCGATACCAGTGTCGCCAAAGCGGCCAAACAGAGAATCCTCTTCATCGTCGCACCCTCCTGTTGATCGAGAGTCATGTTGCACGCATTCAGACCAGTCTGCCACGACCGTTTGACGGAGCCATCCATTGACAGGTGACCTCAATTGTATGGGAACTGGTTGTTCGATTGCAAGCCCGGGCAACAGATTCCAGCCCCACCGTCGCCTCGCAACCGTGTCCCATTGTGCACAGACAGAAGGCGCACTCCTCGGACCGCATCACTTGAACGTGTAAAGCAGGAACCGAGCCGCGACCGTGAAGGAGCGGGCCTGACGAAGCCGCAATGATCTCATCAGAGCCGGCACTGGGGACTGTGAGCCCCCCTGCGCGAGCGCAGCGCCCGAAACATCCCCGCCGCCTTGGCCAATGACTCCTCGTATTCGTCGAGCGGGTCACTGTCTGCCACAATACCGCCCCCGGCATGGATGTGTACGCTGCCCCGGTCGAAGATCATCGTGCGGATCGCGATGTTCATCATCATGCTTCCGTCCAGCCCCACGTATCCGATCGCGCCGCAATAGACTCCGCGCTGCACCGTCTCCAGCTCATCGATGATCTGCATCGCCCGGATCTTCGGCGCCCCGGTGATCGAACCGCCCGGGCATGTGGCCCGCAACAGGTCCAAGAGGCTGCGCTCGGAATCCAACCGCCCGGCGATTGTCGCCACGCGATGGAACACCGTCGGATGCGCCTCCAGTTCACCTGCCGAAACAACCCGCACCGATCCCGGGAGACACACTCGGCTGAGGTCATTGCGCAGCAGATCGATAATCATATTCAGCTCGGCGCGATCCTTCTCGCTGTCCAGCAGTTCTTGTCGGCGTATGGCATCCAGGGGCGCGTCCCCGGTACGTGGGCGGGTCCCCTTGATCGGGCAGGTGAGCACCTCGCCGGCGCGTAAGTCGAGGAACAGCTCGGGAGACGAACTGAGCACCGCCAGGCCATCCCACGCCAGGAAAGCGGCGTAGTCCGCCGGGTTAGAGTCGCGAAGATCGCGGTAGAGCTGAAGGGGGCCAAGCCCGGTTCGGGCGGTAAACCGCTGAGTGAGGTTGACCTGATAGACGTCTCCCGCGGCGATGTAGTCCTTGGCGATACGGACGCGTTCGAGATACTCCTCCTGGGTCCAGTCCGGTACGGGAGAGTCCGCTGCGACTACGACCTCTGACTCGGATTCGTGGTGGGGCGGGCAGGTGTCCAGCACCCGCCGCAGCTCGGCGATGCGCAGAGCGGCGGGGCGACGTTCGATTCCGCAATGGTCGGGCCACTCCACCGCGACCAGATGCCAGTGCGACGTGCGGTGATCGAAGATCGCTGCATGGTCGTACAACGCCATCCTCATCGCCGGGAGAGACGTGCCGGCTGGATTAGAGGGCTGGATCTTCTCCAGGCTGGCTCCTGCCTCGTAGGAGATGAAGCCGATCCACCCGCCGACGAACGGAAGCCCCACCCGGTTCTCGATTGCCGGATAGGCCTCCATCCGCGTCTGCCACGCGGCGAAGGGATCGTGGTCAGAGACCGTGGGGACGCTCACCACCTCCACAGGATCCCCGGCGAAGACCGACCATCTGCCCCGCTCGGGGTCCCCCGCCAAGCTTTCCAGGAATGCGGGCTGATCGCGCCGGGCGAAACCCGGGAGCACCGTCGCAGGATCCGGCCCGTCGCGCAGGGTGAGGGTGAGCACGCGACCGTCTGGTTGGAAATCGTCAGAATGCACTGGCGGGGAGTATAACAGAGGGCGGTGCGGAGGCCGTAGCTACTTTCTACGAACGAAGCCGAGCGTCGTAACTCACGCATGGGGATCAGGTTGGGCGCGACGCGGCGCTGTGAGTTCCTGCGTCCCGGCGGGATGTGGAGCGGTTTTGACAACCCGGTCGGAGGGGGATAAATTGGTGTTTGCGCGACAACGCGCGGAGGTGGCGAGGCGCGGAGGGTTTCTGCCATGTGGAAACCAGGGTGGAGGTTGAACCATGCTAGCTGGTGAATTGGCGATTGCGGCGATCAGCGCCCTGTTGGCCTGCGGACAGACGGTAGCCCAGGAGGCGACGAGACCTGCGTTCGAGCCCTACGTCGCAGAGGTAGCCACCGAGACGCTGAATGTCCGCAGCGGACCGAGCACCAACTACTATGTGGTGATACGCCTCAAGGCCGGGGCTACGGTCCGAGTGGTCGGTGCGGAATCGGGCTGGTTGGCGGTTGAACCGCCTGACGGCTGCTTCAGCCTGATCGCCGGTGAGTACGTGGACCGTAGCGGATCTGCACAGGGCGTGGTCAAAGGTGACAACGTGCGGGTCCGAGCCGGTTCGGAGCTCTCCAGCCACAACTACGCCGTGCAGGCCAAGCTCAGCCGGGGCACGCTGCTGACCGTTCTCGGTGAAGCTGAGGGCGGCTGGCTGAAGATCGCACCTCCGCACGGTGCCAAGCTCTGGGTCTCCGGCGATTACGTCCAGCGCGTCCCGGAGGAGCGTCTCCAGCAGGAGCCGCCTCCTGCGGCGGCGGTGGATTTCCCGACTGGTCTGGATTCCCCGCCCGGTTTCGATTCGCCGTCAACGGTTCTGTCAGAAGCCGCCGACTCAAAGGGGCCGGCTACCGGTTTGGCCCGCAGTTCTCCGAGCGACGGGGTTCCCGATGTGGAATCCACGGATGTGGATGAGATCCCCGGCGAGGAATACCGGCGTCGGCTGACCAGCCTCGATGCGGAGTTGACCGAGCAGCTCGCCAAGCCTCTGCTGCGTCGCGACTTCGCCGCGCTGCTGACCGGGTACGGCGAGTTGGCTGAGCAGGAAGCGGACGAGTACACGCGGGCTTATTCCCGAGTGCGCATTCAACAGATCGAGTCTGCCGGGGCGCTGATCGACGGACTCCGCCGTGTGGAGCAAGCCCGTGACGAGATTCGCGAAGTCCGTAAGGACGCGTTGACCGAGCGATCCAACCTGCGACCCCTGCCGATCCTGGTCGATGGCGGTTTCGACGCTGAGGGCGAGCTGCGCACCAGCGCCCTGTACGATTCGCCAGCCGGTCCGCGCCGCTACCGGCTAGTCGATCCGCGCACGTCCCCGGCACGAACGCTCGGATACGTGGAGATTCCGCTCGACTCGGGTATTGACCCGGAGAGTTTTCTCGGTCGGCGCGTGGGTGTTCGGGCGAAGGAACGGGTGCTCCAGACGGGCGACGTGAACCCCATCGCCATATATGTGGCGGCGGAGCTGAAGGTGTTGGATCGGTTTGTGGAAGATGCGCCGGACGCGCTCACGGTGGAAGAGGACACCCGCACGGCTTCTCCCACCCCGTGACGGGGAGGGGGGGGGCGATGAACGGGGATTCTTCTGACGATTAACTTCGACATCCGGGGCGCCCGGCTGCGGGAGACAGCGATGCGACGGATCAGGGAGCGACGGTGTGGCGCAGTGTCCGTTCTTGCACTAGTCGTGGCGTTTGGCATGATGTGTCAGGCGTCCGGCTGTGGTGTGGCCTCTTCCCGGCCGATGTCTTCTTGTACGCCGCATGAGTTGGACGAGGACGCCCTGTATAAGCTCATCGAGATCCCGGGGGATGTCAGTTCGAGCGGCTTTGCGTGGAGCAGGATCGCGCTGGGTGACGTGGACGAATTGGACTCCAATGATCGCCGGTTGGTCACCGCAGATCCGTTTGTCACCCGCCCGGTAAACCTGGAGGAGGACGCCCCCGAGTTCATCGATGTTGTGGCTGAGCAGGTCCTGGAGGTTCCTCCGACCCGCATTCCGTGGCTACTGGATCCCGGCAAGTTGTTCTACTACTGGGCTGATGATCTGGTGGAGGGAGCAGGGGATGTGGAGGATGGCCATGTCGAGTCCGACGACGCAGGCTGGGTGATCGTGTTTGCCCGTGATCTCAGCAAGCCGGAAGAGCCTGTGCAATGCACGCTTGTTGATGCGAATGGTGACTTGGCGGTCGATGCCGTCTACGGATCCGATGCCGATGGCGACGGCGTTCGCGGTGGTCACGATGTGTGTCCCAATACGCCATCGGGTGCGCCCATCGATAGCTCGGGGTGCTCGACAAACGACTACCTGTCTGAGATCACCAGTGGGTTTGCGAACACCCTTATCTCGGGTTGGGTGACCGACCAGGTCGGAGTTTCCGGTTCCTCACTCTTCTAAGCTGGTAGTTCTGCCGGGGCAGCGAGGGATGCTCTCCACCTGCGTACGGATGCGGGCCTGAGACTGTCCAGCCCTGGCGCCGGGGTCACAGTATGCAGAATGCCCTCAAGCGCGCAACCGTAATCGGCGACGGAGCCATGGGCACCGTCTGCGCCATTCTGCTGGCGGACCATGGTACGCGCGTGGAGGTCTGGAGCGCGTTCGACGAGCAGGCCGAGATGTTCGAGCGGGCCCGGGAGAACACCCGCTTCCTCCCCGGAGTTCCGCTTCCCGATGCGGTGCACGTCACCCGCGACGCCGGTGTTGCGCTGGCGGACAGCGAGTTGGTCGTATCCGCGGTTCCGTGCCAATACACTCGGAGCGTCTGGGAAGCGATCCGTGCTTCTTACTCCGGCAATGTTCCCGTGGTCAGCGTCACCAAGGGCATCGAGATCGATACGCTTTGCTGCCCCACGGATATTATCAGTCAGGTGCTGGGGGAGGATGTTCCGGTCGTAGCCCTTTCCGGCCCCAGCATCGCCGCCGAGGTGGCCCGGGCGCTTCCTGCGACGGTCGTCGTAGCCGGTACGGATCCCGAGGTTACCGTTCTTGCCCAGCGCGCTTTCAATACCGGTGCGTTTCGAGTGTACACCAACGAAGACCTCATCGGCGTGGAATTGGCTGGAGCCACCAAGAATATCATTGCTCTGGCGGCGGGAATCGTGGACGGGGTCGAGGCGGGGGACAACGCCAAGGCTGCGCTGCTCACTCGCGGGCTGGTGGAGATCACTCGCCTGGGCGTGGCGATGGGCGCCCAGGCCAGCACGTTCAAGGGACTGGCGGGTATCGGCGACCTGGTCACCACCTGCATCTCCCCCTCCAGCCGCAACCGTACGGCGGGTGAACGAATCGGGCGGGGGATGAGCATGAAGGAAACCGTTGACTCGACGCCTTCGGTGATCGAGGGGATTCCCACCACCGAGAGCGTGCTGGAACTGGCGACGCGACATCGGGTGGAGATGCCCATCACCTCCGCGGTCTACTCGGTGTTGCACGGCCACCGGACCCCCAGCCAGGCCATCGACGAGTTGATGACCCGCCAACTCAAGCACGAGTAAGCCCGGCGTGTACAGCCGCTTCCCCATTGCTGGAGCGGCGGGTGGTCGCCTATCCATGACGCCTTCGCCAGTTTGTGTCACGCTTTTGAGATGCACCCTTGGACAGGCTGCCCGCCGCGCCGGATTCGACGCGGGGAGAACTCGGGGATACTATTGAGTCCGCGCGTTTTACGCAGAGGTGGTGCAGCAAGTAACCGGGATAAGCAATGGACCAACCGATTAGATACTACAGCACGAATCGCCAGGTACCGCCCACCGATCTGGGCCGAGCCTTGTTACAGGGGCTGGCGGCGGATCGCGGTCTGTTTCTGCCGGAGCGCTATCCGCAGTGGACTCGCCCGGAGTTGGAGGCGCTTAAGGAACTTACATACCCCGAGGTGGCCCATGCGGTGCTGCGACGGTACACCGCAGGCTCGCTGACGGACGGCGATCTCGAGCGGCTGTGCGCCGAGGCCTACGATTACGAGGTGCCTCTCGAACGGGTGACGAAGAACACCCACCTGTTGCGCCTGGATCGCGGACCGACGGCGTCCTTCAAAGACTTCGCTGCCCGGATGATGGCCCGGTGGATGGGACATTTTCTCGCCGATGACGGGGGCGAGCTGGTGATTCTCACGGCGACTTCCGGAGATACGGGCAGCGCGGTGGCCCACGCCTTCTTCGGGGTCGAGCGCATTCGCGTGGTGGTGCTATTCCCTGTCGCGGAGGTCTCCGATCGACAGCGCCGGCAGATGACCACCTTGGGCGGCAATGTGAGCACCATTGCGGTGGAGGGCAAGTTCGACGACTGCCAAGCTCTGGTCAAAGAGGCCTTCTCCGACCCCGAGTTGGGGGGCCTGCACTTGACCTCCGCCAATTCGATCAACATCGGCCGTCTGCTGCCGCAGTCGGTCTATTACGTCTATGCCTACACCCGCCTGGCGGACGTAGCCGCCGGCGAGTCGATCACCTTCTGTGTGCCCTCGGGGAACTTCGGTGACATGATGGGCGGGGTGATCGCCCGGCGTATGGGCATCCCCATGCGCCGCCTGCTGATCGCCACCAATGCCAATGACGAAGTCCCGCGCTTCCTGAGCACCGGACGCTATGAGAAGGTCGTCCCCTCCCGGGTGTGCATCTCCAACGCGATGAACGTAGGCCACCCCTCGAATCTGGCCAGGTTGGTAGACGTGTACGGAGGACGGATGGACGAGACCGGGGCGCTGACCACCGACCCGGACCTCGACGCGATGCGCCGCGATCTGTACGCCGTCGCCGTCAACGACGATTGCACGCGCCGTACGATTAGGGAAGCTTATGAGCAGCATGGCGTGGTGCTCGAGCCGCACGGAGCCGTCGGCTGGGCGGGTTTGATGCGCTACTTCGAGGAGCATCCCCAGGAGGCCGAGCATCTTACCGTCTCTTTGGAGACGGCTCATCCGGCTAAGTTTCCCGAGGAGATTCGCACTTGCATTGGTCTGGACCCGCCCATTCCTCCCAGCCTGATCGGCCTCGATGCCCTCGAGGAGTCCTACGAGTCCATGTCAGCCGACTACGGCTGCTTCCGTGCGCATCTGCTGGCCAACTTCGCGTAATGCCGAATCTGGTGCCGCTTCCAGAAAGGTACATGCAGTCTTGCGATCACGAGTCTGTAGAAGCTATCCCAATACCCCTCTCCCCAGTGGGGAGAGGTTGGGAGAGGGGCGTACCATCGAAGAATCCAACCTTTCCCTC
>JAAEQG010001184.1 GCA_024231775.1 bacterium | reverse complement strand
GCGTGCTGGACCAGTTCCTGGCCTACTTGCCAGGTGCCCTGAAGCCGGGCGGCCGGGTGGCTATCCTCAGTTTCCACTCAGGCGAAGATCGTCGGGTGAAGAAGGCCTTTCTGGAGGGGCTCCGCGAGGGGACATATGCAGCCATCGCACCAGCACCCGAGCGTCCGTCCCCCGAGGAGCGGCGGGGAAATCCCCGCTCATCCTCGGCAAAGCTACGGTGGGCCCAAAAGAAGCGATGAACCGATGCGTTCACTTCGGGGTCGAAGCTCTGCTACCTTTCAGTTTCAGGTGACGGTCGAAAAAGACAGCCGCGGCTTGGTAGGTGGTCAGCCAGTTCCGATGCAATAAGAAACCGTGCACCTCGTCGGGAAAAACCAGTAGCTCCAACTCCACACCCCGTTGGCGTAGCGCGTTGACCAGTTCCACCGTCTCGCTAAACGGCACGTTGCGGTCGTCGTCGCCGTGGATCAGGAGTACCGGCGAACGCCACGAGTCGACCGCGGCCATTGGCGAAGAGGCAAAGGCTAGCCGCTGGATCTCCTCCTGGGTTCGGTGGTCGCGCTTGGTGATGAGATGGCGTAGGAAGATGTTCCAGTCGTGAACGCCGTGCAGGTCAACGCCAGCAGCAAAAAGATCAGAGGCGCGGGCCAGACCGAGCGCAGTCAGGTAGCCGCCGTAGGAGCCGCCCCACAGACCGATACGCTCCGCATCGACGTCGGGACGGCCGCGCAGATAAAGGCCGGCACCGACAATATCCCGGTATTCGCTCGCCCCCCGAGCCCCGTAGTTCAAGGCTTCGCGGAACTTCATTCCGTAACCGATCCCGCTACGGTAGTTCACCGACAAAACGATGTAGCCCTGACTCGCCAGGTATTGGTTGAAGGCGTAGGCAGCGTGGTAATAACCGCGATGATGGAAGCCGAGCAGCATCTGGCGCCGAGAACCACCGTGGGAAAAGACCACCGCTGGCCGCCGCTGGTCTGCCTCGAGGTCGGTGGGCAGGAAGAGCTGGCCGTGGATAAGCATTCCGTCCGTCGCCGAAAAGACCACCTGCTGCGGATCGACGAGATGTTGAGTCGGAAAATCCTTGGCCACTGCCCCATTCGCCAGCGGACGGAGCTTGCCGTCGCGGTCCTGAATCGCGGCCCTGGCCGGCTGCCGCGCGCCCGAGGCCAGCATGGCGATCCGTCCCCCGACCAGCCGTCGTGGCGACCACTCGATCCCTTTACCGGAAGTGACCGGCCGCGGTGCCGTGCCACCGTCCACTGCTACCCGCCAGACGTGCTGGCGGTCGATATCATCCTGGTTCGAAGAGTAGACGACCTCCTGGCGGTCCTCGGATAGCGCCACGTACTGTACCTCGAAGTCGCCAGGGGTCAACAGCGTCGCCGTCCCAGGTCCGGTCGCGCTGCTTGCCGGTACCGAGTAGAGGTGGAGCCAGCCGTCCCTCTCCCAGGCGAAGACGAGGCGGTCACCAGCACCCCAGAGGAGTTGGTTCTGAGCTGAAACGAAACGACAGGCGCTACCCACTCCCTCCGCGGCCCGAAAGACCTCCTGCGCCTTACCGGTCGCGATGTCGACAACGCGGATCGAAAAAGGCAGGGCCTCGCGCCGCGGCGTAAAGGGCAGCCGGTCGTGTTCTCGGGGCACGCGCAGGAAGGCGATGCGGCGGCCATCCGGAGAAAATACCGGATTGCAGTCGAAGTCGACGCCCGGGTCCAGGTAGCGCAGCGTCCCGGCTTCGAGGTCGTAGACGGCGAGGAAACTGTGGCTGTCGCGGTCGCTGGTGAAGGCCAGAAGGGGCTGTTCGGGGTCAGGCGAGAAGCGCAGCTCGCCGGGTTGGCCGCGGATCTTAAAAAGCTCGCTCGGCTCCTCGCCGTCCTTATCCTTGCCGCCCCCGAGGGGCACCGAGAAGATCTTGTCGTCTGCGAGGTACACGACGCTCTTGCCGTCCGGCGCCACGACCGGAGCTGAACCTTCCGCCAGCCAACGCGGCTCACCGCCTGACCAGGCGACGACGTGGATCGTCCGCTTGGTGCCTTCAGGATCACTCTGCGGGTTGGGGATTTCG
>JAAEQG010001183.1 GCA_024231775.1 bacterium | reverse complement strand
CAGACGGCTGCCAGCGCCAGACCCAGGGCCGCCAATCCCAGGATGATCTCTATCACCCGCCAGGGGGAGATTGGAGCGCGGAATGGCGCCGTTGACCATGCCTCCGGGGAAGGTGGAACCAGGCCCCTCGATTCGGACATTTCCAGACCCGCTTGTGGTGCAGTGGGAGAGATAGCCGAAGTATCCTCGGCTTCTGCCACCACAACTGGGCCGGGCGTTGGGGAGACGAGTTTCATAGCCGGACTGGGCGTGGAGGTGGTGGTAGCGGGTTCCACTGTTAGATTGGTTGCAGGAGGGGCGGCTGCTATCGCAGTTGGGCTGGCGACGAGGACATAGTCGGACGGTTCCCCGGTCGGGCTGGGAAGGGAGGCAAGGGGGGCGGTAGCAGTCGCTTCGGCTGGTCCACCGCCCGACGCGGATACCGGGCTTCCCACAAGTCGTATCGCTTCGGCGTCACCCTGTTCATCGTCGGCAGCCACAAGCTCTGTCGCGAATGGAGCCTCCACTGACTCGAAAGCATCCGTGGGCATAGCGCCAAGATTCCCCGCCTCT
>JAAEQG010001182.1 GCA_024231775.1 bacterium | reverse complement strand
CCACATGGCGAACAGCGTTGCCCCCTTGAGGATGAAGGCGCCCCGGTGTGGAGAACGCGAGATTCTGTAAAGGACCCTTTCGATGGCATAGCGGACAAGCAGCCGCTGGAATTCCTCCCCTGTAGCGCGGGCGAGATTCAGCAGGCGCGCTCGCACTGATGCACCGTGGTTGCGTTCACTCATGACATCGCCTCCAGATATGGGCGGATCACGGTCTGAACCCGACAAAAGCCCGCCACCTCCCATAGTTGCGGCCTGCCTGTCCGGTGTTCGCGGAGGTATTGGCGCAGAGCTGCCACCGCAACATCCAGGCCAACCCGGGAGCGGAACTTGAAGCAATCCACAACGGTGCGCGCTGGCTCGGTGATCCGAACGCGAATGCCTTCGATGGTGTGCGTCGCAACGCCGATATCCAGGAATCGCGGCGCCGTACGCGTCAGTTCGAGCGGTGGATATTCCAGCCGGGGTCGCCGTGTGCCGGTTCTTACCGCAAGCCAAACGGCATGTGGCTGATCATCGGTAAGCTCGTGGAACGCTGCCGCGGACAGCAAGTTCACAACGCCGCTCGGTACGCGGGCGGCGACTTCGACGAGCGCATGGTACTCTGTGACATCCGCATCCTGGAGCTGATACAAACCGCGTCCGATCCGGACCAGCGACCCTCGCGCTACGAGCCGGACCAGGATAGTTCGCGCTATTCCGAGCTGGTCCAGGTCGCGAGCACGTACCACTCCCTGTCCTCGGGCTAGAGCAAGCACCTGATCCTGTTGGGTTCTCATCATGT
>JAAEQG010001181.1 GCA_024231775.1 bacterium | reverse complement strand
CGGCGGCTCGATGATCGTCGCAGGAATGCAGTATCCCGACAGTGCCCCGCCCAAGCAGCCCTGGGAACCGCCTGATACCTATATCGCCCCGGCCGAGTCAGCGATCATTCAACCGACCTATGACTTCATCGGGACGCATCTGGCGGACCGATTGCCCAGGATGACACCGACCGACGGGATCTGCAGCGACGGCGCCTGGTGCCTGGCCGAGAAGGGGCGGGACTACCTCTTCTTCGCACCAACTGGCGGTACTTTCCGCGCGGACCTCTCCGGCGCGGGAGGGAAACGATTTGAGGCGCGATGGTTCGCCCCTCGCACCGGCCAGCTCACGCCCGCCGGCGAAAACCGTGTATGGGCGAGCCCATCGCTGTCGTTCAAAACACCCGACGAGCAATGCTGGGTGCTTTGGCTAAGCCAAGAAGACAACTCCCAATCGGGCTGAGCATTGGCCTTCTGATGAACGGAACTTGAACATGCTGTACCTGGTATCGACACCGATAGGTAATCTGGGCGACATCACATTACGCGCGTTGGAGACGCTGCGCGAGGTGGACTACGTCGCCAGCGAAGACACCCGGCGCACGGGAAGGCTGCTCAAGCACTTCGAGATCAAGAAACCCCAGATCTCGTTCCACGAGCACAACGAGCACCACGTGATCAAGCGGATCGTCAACCTGCTACAGGAGGGCAAGTCCGTCGCCGTGGTGACCAGCGCGGGGACGCCCAGCATCTCCGACCCTGGATTCGTCGCGCTTTGGGAGGCAGTCACCGAGGGCATCGAGGTGACCGCCATCCCGGGCGCCACCGCCTTCGTCACGGCGCTGGTGCTCTCGGGCATGCCCGTCTACAGCTTCACGTTCCGAGGTTTCCCGCCCCACAAGAGCGGCAAGCGACGCAAGTTCCTGGAGATGGACAAGGACTCGCCGCACACGTTGATCTACTACGAGAGTCCCTATCGGCTCCGCAAACT
>JAAEQG010001180.1 GCA_024231775.1 bacterium | reverse complement strand
GGGTCGGCGGGGGTGTGTTGGGCCAGTTCTTTGCCGGTGGCGATGCCCGCGAATGCTCCCAACGGCGCTTCGATGAACAATGGGCGGCGGGTGTTTTCGGTGATCTGGCCCGGCGGGACGCCCTCTTCGCGGAATAGGCGCAGGATCAGGTTGTTGCAGGTTTTGCCGCCGCAAGCGCCCATCCCGGCTCGCGTGACGCCCTTGATGTGGTTTATGTCGCGGACCCCGGCCTGGATGAGGGCGCGAATTTCGCCCGCTGTCACCCGCTCGCAGCGGCAAATTACTTTGTCACTGTCCAAATGCTCGACGTACCGTTCCATCGGCTCGGTGACCGCTGGCTCTTGCACGCGGATTCCGGCGATGTATTTGGCGATTTCGTTGGGGGCGCGCACCTGGACCAACAGCGCCCGGTCGGTGAATTTGGGCGAGCGTACTCTCAGCACCTCGACGTTGCCCAGGATCGTTCCCTCGGTGTCGAGCACTGTCACGACGTCTCCCGCGCGGATGGTTTCGGGCGGGAATTCGTAGGCCACCGTCACCGTGGGATGGGCGCTGTCCTTGCGATAGTCCACCAGGGTGATCGCCAGCCCGGGGCAGATGGCGACGCAGCGCGCGCATCCGGTGCAACCCTCTCCGATGTATTCGGGCAGGCTGCGGATGTCTTCGGCCTGGCCCAGGTCTGCGCCTTCCATCACGATGCACTCCTGGGGGCAGACGGAGGTGCAGGGGTTGCAGGGAATTTCCTGGGCGCAGTGCAGGACGGGGATGACGCCTTTTTCTATTTCGGGAATGTCTTCGGTGACGACCGCGCCGGGGCGGGATTTGAGGATTTCGGCGGTGCGATGCCACTCTGGCGGCACCTGGCCCACGTCGCGGCCCAGGCTGCGGGCGATTTCCATTCCCCGGATGCGGCCGGTGAACATTGCCGCCGATGCTTCGGCGATCTCTTCGGCGTCACCCGCCGCATAGACGGGCAGGCCGAACTCGCGGGCTTTGTGCAGAAACTCGTCCACGGGGTCCAGCCCGACGGCGACCAGCACGGTGTCGCAGGCAAAGGTCTGTTCGGTGCCGGGGACGTGCCGCCAGTATTCGTCGAGTTGGGCGATGGTGGCGGACTCGACTTGCCGCTCGCCGTTGGCGCTGAGGATGGTGTGGGCGACGTAGATGGGGACGCCCAGGCGGGCGAGTTTG
>JAAEQG010001179.1 GCA_024231775.1 bacterium | reverse complement strand
TGGGACGACGATAGCTGGGGATCGCCATTTCAACCAGCAGCAACCCCACCCCCAGGCAGACGAAGAGTTGAAACTGCTCGCGGTAGCGTTTCCGCTTCTCGGTATGGATCTCTCCGCGCGCCAGACCCGCTAGGTGATCGTGATAGACTTGGCCGAGGTCATACGCCCGAGTGCCGGCCGGAATGTATGCCCCGCCGGTGGCGAGCGCGATTTCCTCCAGGAGTCGCTCGTCCACTTTGGACCAGTGTTCCTGTCCATCGTCTTCTTTGAGATATTGTAGCCCCGAGCCCTCGCGGAGCGGGATTCTGGCCCCGTCACTAGAATCGCCCAGCCCCACCGTGAATATTTTGACTCCCCGTGCGGCTGCCTGCTTGGCGGCCTCGACGGGATACGACTCGTGGTCCTCGCCGTCAGTAATCAGCACCACAACCTGATCGCGATCGCGGCTCTCGGGCATGGTGTCTTCGCTGATGGCTCGACGGATGGCGTCGCCGATATGGCTGCCCCCGTAGGGCGCGCTGCCCACGTCCGTTTCATCCAAAACGAGGCGGAAGAAACCGTGGTCCGCGGTCAGCGGCACTTTGACCACCGACTCGCCCGCGAAGACGATCAGCCCCACGCGATCCCCCACCAGTTCGCCCAATAGATCGCGAATGTCCGACTTGGCCCGTTCCAGGCGGTTGGGGGCCACGTCCTCGGCGGTCATCGATCGGGAGACGTCCAAGACCACGAAGAGGTCGACGCCCCGCCGTGAGATCTGCTCGAAATAGACGCCGAAGCGCGGACGGGCCCCGGCCACTATCAAGAGACCGAGCCCCAGCAGGATCGTCGCCCCCTTGACCCAGGGACGCATTCCCTGCAAGGGTGGCATCAGCCGCTCGACCATGGCGGGATCGGCGAACCGCCGGGCCGTCGATATCCGCTTGCGGCGCGCATACACCCGCAGAGCCGCCAAGAGCGGCAAAATCCAAAGGGTTAGGAGTACGCTCGGGTTT
>JAAEQG010001178.1 GCA_024231775.1 bacterium | reverse complement strand
TACGGCAAAGCCCGAGGCTCCGTTCTCTGGCTCGGTTTAGGGCGCCCAGGCTGCGTAGGCCAAGAAAACACCGACGTATCGACCTCAGGCCACCATACGCCCCCGAAAAACGCCTCCTCTCAGCGCATGGCTTGGCCTAAACTGCTGAAAACAAAGAAGATCAGGCCTGATCCAAAAGAGCCGCACCCAAGTTATTTCTGAGCGCGCCCTAAGTCGGCAATGCATGGACTGCAGGCGAGTGGTGATGACACAAGGATCCGAGTTGCTGACGGCAGCTTGTCGCGGACCAGCCGTCTTCAGGGTGGTAGGACCTCGAATCCTTCCCGTGTCGCGGCGTCACGAAGCCGAGTGTCGAGACCGACGAACCCCGCCCCCGAGGTTCGCTCCCGGCACCAGATGAGCGCCGCCGCCAGCTGGAAAGCGTCAGCAGCTCGGAGCGGGTGCACGAAAAGCAAGCGGGCCGCGCGGGAGCGCACGTCCTCCCCGGGCTGAATCTCGAAAGCCGCTTCGCGCAAGGCGCGGAGCAAGGCCAGGCTCTGATGCACTCCTTCCCGATCCAGATGCCCCTCCCGGTGGGATCGAGCCAGTGCGCTCGTACACTCCACCACACTGCCCCACCAAAGAACGAAGTCCGGATCCGAGGCCAACAGGTCATGGACCCGTGAAGTTCCCTCCTCGCGCACCACCAGGGGAACCAGAGCCGAGGTGTCCCAGAACTTCACCAGCCCTCCTCGCGCTCGCCTTCAAGCGCTGCCCGCACCGTCGCCTCGGGGTCCTCCGGACGCGATTGCTCCCAGAATTCCGCCGGCAGCCCTCGGGTCGGACGCCGCAGCAGACCCGCCCTCTCGAGCTCTTCGAGGCCCGCCACCGAAGCCGTCGCCGGTGGGAGGGGGGTGAGACGAGCGATGGGGACTCCCCTCTCCGTCACCAGAACCTCCTCCCCCGCTTTGACCGCCTTCAGGTACTCCGAGAGGTGGGCTTTGATCTCTGCAATGCCGGTCGTCTTCATGTGACCATTCTGGTCATTTGCGTCGGCGCTGTCAATCCCGGGGTACTCCGGCTTCCACTTCCGCGGACGGCTCAACACGCTGACAACGACGGCGAAGAGGGTGACCCACCACCACCACCACCTGCTTCGCTGGACCTGGCGGACCCGGTGGTAGTAAAATGGCTCCATAGTCTAGCTCGTCAGCCTGGTAGGAGGAATCTCTTGGGCTCATGGCGTCCTGCGTCGTCGCAGGTCGTCGTCCATTGTCCGGGTTCCCTG
>JAAEQG010001177.1 GCA_024231775.1 bacterium | reverse complement strand
GTTGAAAGTGACAATCATCGCGGGGCGTTCAGGATCGGAAGGGCAGAGTCCCACGGCACCACATCCGGTGCGCCAAACACCTTTCTGACGGCGCTGCACCCAAGCCTCCTCAGCAGAACACAGTTGTTCGCCATTGACGTAGAAGCTGGTGATCTCGACCGGCAGGAGAGCAACACTGCGTACGTCCACGGTGTACCGGGCTGCATTCCCACTGACGGATTGGCGATTGGGTTCGCGCACAGCTGAAGCAGTGACCATCCTTGGAGGATTGATGGCAGAACGCAAGAACCTCTGCCGGTGTTCTACGCGTTGCCAAGCGGAGTCAATCTGGTGTTCCAGCGGAAACTCGCCTTGAAGGGCCAACCGCCAGCGCGCGCACTGCGGCTCCAGAGCGGCGCGCATATCAGCCAAATACTCCGGCTGGGATATGCGTTCCAGCTCCTCCAGGTACACCCGGGCAATCTCCGGCTCGCGCAGCGGTCCGTTGATATAGCGGTCATCGGTGCGCGAAGCCATCAGAGCACCACTGTGATCGCCCCACAGCGCCATGGCGTCGAACCCGATGGGCTCAAGCCTTGCAGTAACAGGGTTGTAGTAGTACCGGGTGTTGCCCCACAGGACCGCGTGCCACGCCTGCCACAGATCAACCAAGGCCATATAGCGCGCGAGGAGTCGCACGTCGAAGACTTCGGTGGCTTTGCGTCGGCCCTCCTGATACGCCCGCAACAACTCGACAGCTTCGTCGCGCTGGGAACGCAGTGCGGGATCATCCTCGAGGTGCTGCGTGTCAAACGTGCGCACCTCCTGGCTACGAACGGCGGAAAGGCGAGTGGTAACTTCCCAGTCTTTCCAGGAATGGCCTCTCCGAAACGTGTCGATGTGGATGGCCGTCTGTTCTTCCAAGGCCACAACCACACCCTCACGGCGTTCGTGGGTCTCCAGCAACTCCTTGGAGAAATGCTCCTCGAGAGCGTAGATCCCCTTGTCCTCGCCGTTGAGCACCAACCGCACAAACTGGTAGCGCACGGCCATCAGTCCTTCGCGACGCACACTCTCCAGGAAGCACCATTCGTTGAGGTACCAGCGCATGCCCGGGTGGTGCAGCGAGAACGAACGCATTCCAAAGGGGCGCTGGTCATCCCGAACCTTGACCCGGATTGACCACTTGTCTCCAGCAAGGTGGTCGAGGCGATCGCCCTTCAGACGCACCTTGACCCGGACGGACGCTCCATCGTATTGAAGTCGCGCAGGAACGAAGTCGAGTTCGCACGTACGCAGATACTCGTCCTCCAGAGCACGATCGCGCTGGGCGCGGAGCTTCGCCATGTGCTTGAACTTCACGTCCAAGGATATGACCGGCAGTGGTTCGGCGTACAGCACGGATTCGAGTTGAGCGTGGGTCGCCGCCACCGCAGTCTGGACGCGGCGTTGAACAGCCCAATCCCAATGACGGGCACGAACGTACATCCCCGACAGAAACGCGCACCCCACTACGCCCAGACCCACCGCCATCCGCCAGCCTCGCTTCCGGCGGCGGCTCCCCGGCGTAGCGTTTCTCTGACTTCCGGGGGCTATGCGCATGGCCCGTCAGCCTTCCAACCCGTGACTCTGGTCCACCACACTCACTGTGGCAGATGGATAGTCGTCCCGGAGTGTGCCTACAACGTCGAAAAGCTGCGTATCGTCGCGGCAATCAATGGAGAACGTAGCCTGCAGCAGCCCATCTCCCACGTCCACCCGGCGGACATCGGCCGCGGCGGAATGATCCGCCACCGCCCGGGCGAGCCCGGGAAACAGATCCTGCCCGGTATCGCCCGACGGCATCTCGACGTTCAGATAGAGATTGTGCTTGCGCTTGCGGTCCGCGAAGCGAGCGTGGGCGGCCATCAGGAACAGGATGGCAGGTACCGCCGCCAGTACGACCAGCCGCTGGTCTGCCCCCAGGGCGAGTCCTGTGGCGATGGCCAGGAACAGGTACGCCAGTTCTTCCGGCTCTTTGATCGGCGTGCGAAACCGCACAATGGACAATGCCCCGACCAGACCGAGTGACAGGGCCAACGACGCCTTCACCACAGAGATCACCAGGATGGTGGTCAGCACAATCGCGGTGAGGACCCGCGCCAGGGAGGCCCGATTCCCCATGGTCCGCCCGAAGCGGGCGAAGTGCCAACCGATCAGCAGGCCAAGCACCATACCCAGGGCCAGATTGACCAACACACCGGGCACGGACAACGGGGCTGGTTGAGTGAGCTGTGACCAGTCAGGCACGAACCAACTCCTTCCACGAGGCTACGGCCTCGTTCCGCTGTCGATCGGCGAGGTTCACGCCCCGCAGGCCCGCACCTACGGTCCAGGGAGCCAACCGCCAGCGCTCTCCGGGCGCTACCGCTCCACAGCGCATGGTGTCCCGGCGCAGCCCAGGCGACCCCGAAGTTATCGGAAGTTACAGGCAGTGAGTTGAGTTACAGGACCTTGGGCCGGCGAATCCCGCTCCGTGGACGGAAGCTTCAGAACGCCCTGATCTATCAGCGTGCTGAGATCTCGGCCGACGCACGCACTGAACACCTCCGCACCACGCGGATTCAGGTGCAGCAGGTCATCGTAGTATGCGCCAGGGTCCTGTTCGCCGAAGCAGTCGTTATCGTATTGGAGCAGGGGCACGCGCAGACGACCGCAAAGCTCGCGGAGCTGGCGGTGGAACTGGGCGTCGGCGGCGCCCATACTCGTGCCCGCCATCGCGCCGATGAGCACGGGGTGCATCGGCGGGTCGAGCACGACGATCTGCACGCCGGCCTTCTGCAAACCCTCCAGATCGCGCTCCATCAGCCGCCAGCGTACGCCGTCGAACACCGCATCGCCAAACCACGCTTCGTCGATCCGCGCGATCCTCGTGCGAGTCCACTCGGGGGTACGCCGCACAGAGGACGATTCCGGAATGGCGCTGAAACCCCTATCGAGCACATCCACCGGACCTGTTCCACATACGAACTCCGTTAGACGGCGCCCCCAGGCACGTTCGGGAGAGAATATCGTTGACAGAGCCCGCGGAAAAGACACCAAGTTCAGGCGTTCGCGGAACCCGAGCGACCAGAGGGTCTCCTCGCTCAGCATAGCCCCCTCCACCGAACGATCATTCACACTCCAAGCTGACAGGCAAACCAGCATGATCGGCTGAGGCGCAAACCGCCCGGAGAACTCGCGATAGACCGCCCGCACGGCGGAACTCTCACAAGCGGTGCCCGCAATGTTGACGATCTCACGTACCGGAACGCGCGCGGCGTCGGACACCACTGCGGGAATCACCTGCCACTCTGCCCGGGAGTCACCCGCGATGAGCAGGGAGGGTCGATCATGCTCGGTCAACGCGATCACCTTGTGGCGCAAGGATGCCCGGGCTACTGGATGAGGAACGAACCAGCACGCCACCGCAACATGGAATGAAGCCACCACCAAGAGGGCGTACAGCGCCCCAACCGGCAGACGACGCCACAACGACGCCACGCGCTCTCTCACCGTAACCCCGGAGGGTCGGAGGGACGCACCAACTCTCACCGGTGCCCGCGCACCCCAAACAGGCAGAGCCCCATCAGAACTGGAAATAGATGAATGGCTGCTCATTCTCAACTCCATACAACATCAGACCATAGAACAGCG
The DNA here is from genome assembly GCA_024231775.1 of bacterium. Classification (GTDB taxonomy): domain Bacteria; phylum Planctomycetota; class Phycisphaerae; order UBA1845; family UBA1845; genus JAAEQG01. The sequence continues at coordinate 20,182 of JAAEQG010001177.1, read as the reverse complement.
CGCTGTACACCAAGCCCCGGATTGGCGCCGGCAAGCACAGCACGATTTCCAGATCGTTCCACCGAAACTGGGCAAGTTGCACCACGATCAGCGGTAGGCTCAACACGAGCAGCATGAGCAGACCCGTGCCCGCCAGGGAGTTCGCTCCACAGATGATCCACCACGCCCATGGCGAGAACAGGGCGTCCGCCATCGCTGCAATCTGGCCCACCGAGTCAGCCCGGAAGATCAACCACCCCAGACAGGTCAACTGGAAGAACCACGCAATCGCCAGCGCCCTACCCAAGCGCCGAGTCCGGGCAGAGCTGTCCCCGGTATACCGATCGACCCACGGGACGATCATCCGATGGACCGCCAGCAACAGGCCCTGATACAGGCCCCACAATACGAAGGTCCACGCCGCACCATGCCAAAGCCCACCGAGGAGCATGGTCAGCATGAGGTTGACGTAAGTCCGCCGACGGCCTCGGCGATTACCGCCCAGCGGAATGTACACGTAGTCGCGCAGCCAGCTCGATAGACTCATGTGCCAACGGCGCCAGAAGTCCGCCGGATTGCGGGCGAAGTAGGGCAGGTTGAAGTTCAGGCAGATGTCGAAACCCAGCATCTTGGCGCACCCGCGGGCGATGTCGGAGTAGCCTGAGAAGTCGCAGTAGATCTGCACGGCGAACGCATACAGCGCCACCAGCACCCTCCCGCCGAACAGTCCGCCCGCTTCCGCGTCGAACACCGGGTCCACCACCAACCGCGCCAGGTTGTCGGCAATGACCATCTTCTTGAACAGGCCCCAGAGAATCAGATATCCACCAGCGTAGACTTGGCTGAGCTCCAGGCGGCGCGGGCGGGCGACTTGAGGGAGGAAGTCTCGGGCACGCAGGATCGGGCCCGCCACCAACTGCGGAAAGAACGCTACGAAAACGGCGACATCGAGGAGACTGCGATGAGCCCGAATGCGACCGCGGTACACGTCTATCGTGTAGCTCATGGTCTGGAAGGTGTAGAAGGAGATGCCCACGGGAAGCACCACGTCAAGCAACCGCGGTTCCAGCGGTAGACCGAGCGTGCTTAGCAACTGGGCGCAACTGGTGGCGAAGAAATCAAAGTACTTGAAGACTCCCAGAATGCCCAGGTTGGACACCACGGAGACCAGCAACAACCCGCGCCGGCCTCGCGGAGAATACGCGTAGGACGCCGCGGTCGGTTCCCCGGCACAGTGCGACGTACTGTCGCGCCGTCGATCCAGCTTCCACGCGCACACGAAGTCGATCAGCGTGGAGAGCACGATCAGCCCGAGGAACCGCCAGTCCCAGCAACCGTAGAAGTAGTAGCTGCCCGCGAGCAGCACTAGGTTCTGAACGATCAGCCGCCGCCCTGCCAACAGGTACAGGGTGTAGAAAACCACCCCAAACACGGCGAAGGCAAAGCTGCTGAACAACATGTGCCCTTGACCTCGACAGAACTCGCCAGCGGACTCCCCGGAACCGGCAAGCGACCGTGGAACAATATCGGACCGGGGGGCCTGCCCGTCCGCACCTGCGCAACGCCGCCATGCCCGCAGCCAGTCGAGCAGGTACTCACCGGTTTTATCGGAAGTCGGAGGGGGCGAATCGAGTTACGGGACGTCGCTAGCCAGGCTCCCGCTGGAGAGGGCGGAATCGCGGAAACCACATGGACTGTGGAGGTCAGAACCGCGGGCAGAATCGCCGAAAGCAAAGCGGCGGACGGACTACTCAGGCCAGCCAGGAAATACCCCCCGGCCCACCGGAGCAGGGGCTACGCCGAGACAGCGGATCGCGGCGCGAGGGTTCGACCATTACGTGGGGCGCGCCACGTCTGACCGAGGATCGTCGCCCGGGCTGCGGGACAACGGACTCCGCCGTTGCGTTGACTAAACTGCGTCTTCAACCGACCGAGGATGTTGGAGTGCATCTGGGAAACGCGGCTCTCTGACAGGTCCAGCACCGTTCCGATCTCCTTCATGGTCATCGCCTCGTAGTAATAGAGGATGAGCACCAGGCGTTCGGCGCGGCTCAGCCCGCGAGTAACCAGGGCCTTGAGGTCTCTATTCTGGGTCTCCACCAGAGGATCGGCGCCGCGTTTATCTTCGAGCACGTCGATTTCGCGGACATCCCGGCTGGACTCAGTTTCGTAGTGTTTGCGGGAAAGCGAGACCAGCGACACGGTCGGAGCGTCGCGCAGCAGCTTGTCCAACTCGCCGGGGGCAAGATTCAGCCGCTTGGCCAACTCATCCTCGTAGGGGGTGCGCCCCAGTTCTACTTCGAGAGTGCGGTTGGCTTCTTCGAGCTTGGCGGCTCGGCTGCGGACGAGCCGGGGAACCCAGTCCAGGCTGCGTAGTTCGTCCAGGATGGCGCCGCGGATTCGCGGCGCGCAGTAGGTTTCGAACTTGACCCCGCGTTCCAAATCGAAGGAATCGATGGCGTCCACCAGCCCGAAAACTCCCGCGGAGACTAGATCATCGCTCTCGACTTCTCCGGGGAGCCGCGCGCTGATACGATCGGCGTTGTACTTGACGAGGTGCAGGTAGTTCTCCATCAGCACATTGCGCAGGGTGCGCTCCCCCGTGGCTTTGAAGCGGATCCAAAGCTGACGTATCTGCGGCGTGATTCGCGCGGCAGGCATGGGCACTCCTCCTTGAGCATTTGCCGACCGGTTCGGGGTCCCGTCCCCATCCAGGGTCACGGAACGCATCTCACCCGATCCGGTCGGGATCCTCCCCTAACCGGTCTCCGGCGCCCCGACTTGCTCCGGGTCCTGCTCCGCCTCGCTCTCTACCGTCGCGGCGGCTTCAGCCTCGGCTTCGGCCTCCGCCCGGACAGCATCGAACCTCCGGCGGGCGAACTCGGCAACGACCGCCTGCGCAGCGGTGCCAACTGCAAGTCCTAAGGCGCAGAAGATCACCAATGACCAAATGGCGCGGGTAAGAGTCTCCGTCACTGAGTTGCCTGTCCACAAGCCACCCAGCACGGCGATACTGAATGCGAGAAGCCCCAGGGTTGCCCCTGAATATCGCGCGATCATGACAACGGCTTCCGTGTCGCCCGACAACCCATTCCGCAGCACGTACGAGCGTCAGGCAACAGAGGCAAAAAGAGCGCGGGAACGATCTCCTGCCAACCAAGCCTACCAGGACACGGAACCACGGCTTTACCGCCGCTAACGCCTGCACGCGATCCTTGACCGCCAGATCCCGTGTCAGGCGAACAGCCCAACGACCCGCTCGAAGAAGCCCCCGCGCCGCGAAACGCCGTTCCGTCCTGCGTCCAGGCGAGAGGCAATGGCCATTAGGCAGGAGGTGGCGGGACACTTGGGAAACCGGGATACAAACGGGATACGGTTCCGAACCGCCAACTCCACATGCCTATCTTGCAACAAGTAGCCACCATCCGCAATGGGGTATTTCAGGAATTTTGTGGAAACGTCGGCGACCCGTTCGTAGGCCCGACGGGCCTCGGCTTGGTCGCTCGCCATATTGACCAACAGGTGAATCGTTCCACTGTATCGTTCACGGGCCAACACCTTGATGGTCGCATAAGTGTCCGCCAGCGCGGTCGGCTCGGGCGTGGTCACCAGGACCACCGCACCGGCGGCGAGGGCGAAGGTGATCACGTTGCGAGAGATGCCCGCGCCACAATCGAGCACCAGGTAGTCATTGTCCGCCTCGAGCGGTTGCATCTGTTGAAGCAGGCGGCTGCGCTCGTGATTGGAGAGGTTGGCCAGACGCCCGATTCCAGACGTGCCCGAGATGAACCGGGCTCCGCCGGGCAACCGGACCCCAACCTCCTCCAGGTCCCGCAGCCCGGAAAGGACATGGGCGAGGTTGTACGACGCATGAACCCCCAGCAGCAAATCGGCGTCGGCCATGCCCATGTCCAAGTCAAGCAGGGTCACCCGCCGACCGCGCGCCGACAGACACAGAGCGAGATTCACCGCGACGTTGGTCTTGCCCACACCTCCCTTCCCCCCCGCGATCGCCAAGGTCACCGCCGGGGCCGACGACCGCACGAGTTCGCGCAGACCACGGGCCTGGTCTTCACTGTTGGCGGCTACGCCCGGCACGGCGATATCCTCCCCTCCCCCATCATCAATCGGGCCACCCGTCCACCATGTCCCACCTCGATATCCTCCGGGACGGCCTGTCCGGTGGTGATGTACGACAACCGGGTCTGGGCCTGAGTCAGGCAGGTCAGCATCGCCCCAAAGCCCACAGCTTCATCGAGCTTGGTGAACAGCACCCGATCGACCCCCAGCTCGCCAAACCGCTCGAGCGCGTCGGCCAACACCTGTCGGCTGGAGGTACTGGCGAGGACCAGATGCACTTCGTGCGGCGGCGCCTCATCCAGAAATATCTTCATCTCCTTAATCTTCTCCCGGTCGGCCTGACTGCGGCCCACGGTATCCACCAGGACGATGTCGCAATCGGACATCGCCTGGACCGCCGCACGCATCTCGGCCGGGGCGGTGACCACTTCCAGAGGGACGTTGATAATCTGTGCGTAGGTGCGCAATTGATCGACCGCGGCGATCCGATAGGTATCGATAGTGATCAGCCCCACCTTGCGCCCTTCGCGCAACTGAAAGTTGGCGGCCAGCTTGGCGATGGTGGTGGTCTTGCCCACGCCGGTCGGCCCTACCAGGGCGACCACGGTGGGCGCAGACCGCTCCGCCAGACAGATGGCCCCCGCCACCGGCAGCAGGGACTCCACATAGGCGGCCAGCTGTCTGCGTACCGCACGAGGATCCGCCAGTTGCGCCGCGGTCAACTCCCGGCGCACACGACCGACGAGATCCATAGCCAGTTCCTCAGCTACGTCATCCTGGATCAAACGGGTGTAGGATTCGAGCAGATGCTCGGGAAGAGCTGGCAGGCGGTTGGCCTGGGCATCGCGAACCACCCCCGCCATCATCGACCGCAACTCACTGAGCTGAGCCCGCAAGTCGGATTCGCTGATGTCCGTGCTTCCCCCTCGGACCGCCCCCGCATCACTTGAGAACATCTGGGGAGCTCGCGAACTCTCGACACATCCGGGCACGGAGACTCCCACCGCTCCTTTGGTTGCGGAGTCCTGCCCGGGCCTACGCTTAACTATACCGCCCCTCCCCGACGGTAGCAACCCGGTATCACGCGCCGCAGTCACTTCAACCACAGTGCGACCGCCTAGTCCAAGCACGCCTCCGCGGGTGAGCGTGCGCGTGTGCAGTATGACCGCGTCGCGCCCGAACCTTCGTTTGACCTGGTCCAGCGCCTCAGCCATGGAATCTGCTTCAAACGTCCTGAGATTCTCCATCGAAGACCACCATCCCCTTGGATTCCAGTTCGACACCCCGTACGACTTCGTTGTAAGACATTACGGGCACATTCGGCACAACAGCCTCGATCATACGCCGCACCCAGATGCGGATCTGTGGCGGGCAGAGCAGGGTGGGAGTTTGCCCCACATTGTCGGCGGTGGCGCGTTCAACAACCTCTCGAATCGCCTCGACGATCTTCTGCTGCATCCGCGGCGGCATTGCTTGGTAGGTTCCCTGCTCGGAGCGCTGCAGGTTCGCGTTGATCAGCTCCTCCAATTGTGGGTCCAGGGTAATGCAGTTGATCTTGCCCGAAGGCCCCCGGTACAAGTGGCAGATAGTGCGTGCCAGAGCGTTGCGGGCATACTCGGTGAGCACCTCGAGATCCTTGGTACGCGGCGCCCAGTCTGCCAGCGTCTCCAGAATGGTCTCCAGATCTCGAACGGGAATGCCCTCGCGCAGCAGGTTCTGCAAGACCGCCTGAAGCTCGCCCGGCTTGATGACGTTGGGCACGGCTTCCTCGACCAGCTTGGGCGAGCGCTCCTTGAGGTTGTCCAGCAGACGATTGACCTCGTGACGGGTGAGCAGCTCGTCGGCGTGACGCTTAATCAACTCGGTAAGGTGCGTAGCCAACACGCTGGTGGGCTCGACCACGGTGTAGTTCCGATGTTCAGCCTCATGCCGCTGCTCGGGCGTAATCCACAGGGCGGGCAGGCCAAACGCGGGCTCCTTGGCTTCCACGCCGGAAATGCGCGAGCTCACCGCTCCGGAGTCGATAGCCAGTAGGTGACCGGGCATGACCTCGCCCAGGTTGATCTCCAAACCCTTGAGCTTGACCTTGTACTCGTTCGGCTGCAACTGGAGATTGTCACGGATGCGGATGGGCGGGACGACGATGCCCAGTTCCTGGGCGATCTTCCGGCGCAGGTTGGTCACCCGGTCCAGCAGATCCCCCCCCTGCTTGCGGTCCACCAGCTTGATCATCCCGTACCCCACCTCGAGTTCCATGGGATCTACGCGCAGGAAGTCCTCCACGCGCTCGGGCGTTTGAGGCTTGGCCCGGGTGCGGGCCACATCCGCCTGGGCCTGAACCAACCGATTCCGCTGAACCAGGTAGAACATCAATCCGCAAGACAAAGCCAGCGTAACCAGCGGAATCTTCGGCAAGGGAGTGACGGTCAGGAGCATGAGGAACCCGCCCGCCGTCGCCATCGCCATGGGCTGCGCCGTGACCTGCCGCAGCACCTCTTCCCCCAGGTTGTTCTTTGATGATGAGGTGGTGACGATCATGGCTGCCGCGATGGACACGATGAAAGCGGGAATCTGGGAGACCAGACCGTCACCGATGGTCAGGCGGGTGAAGGTAGACAGGGTCTCAGAGAACGACAGCGACGGCTCGAGTTCCACCATGCCCACATAGATACCGCCGAGTATGTTCACCACCGTGATGATGATCCCGGCCACCGCATCGCCCCGGACGAACTTACTGGCTCCGTCCATGGCTCCGTAGAAATCGGATTCGCGGGTGATCTCTGACCGGCGGCTCCTGGCCTCTTCGTCGGAGATGGTCCCGGCATTGAGATCGGCATCAACCGCCATCTGCTTTCCGGGCATGCCGTCCAAGGTGAACCGGGCGGCAACCTCGGCAATGCGGGTGGCGCCTTTGGTGATCACCACGAACTGAATGACCACGATAATCGCGAAGATGATGACTCCGACCATCAAGGAACCGCCGGCGACGAACTCGCCGAAGGTCTGAATCACCTGTCCGGCAGCCGCGGTGCCATCCTCCGCGTTGGTCAGGATCAGGCGGGTGGTGGCGGTGTTGAGCACCAGGCGCAACAGGGTCATAGCCAACAGCACCGATGGAAACGAGGAGAACTCCAACGGACCGCGCATGAACATGACCGTGACCAGCACGATGGCTGAACAGGTCAGGTTGGTCACCAGCAGGAAGTCGAGGAACCAGGTCGGCATCGGGATGAGGATGACTAGAATGAGAGAGAGCGCAAACGCCGGCAGCAACATCCCACGCTGGCGCGCGATGAAATCCGCCATCCGGAAGAAAGCCGAGTTGTTCGATACTGGGGCAGCCATACCTTGGTTATCTTCAGTTCCAACCTTCGGGTTTCAGCTTCTCCACCGCACACCCAGCGGTCCCGCAGACCTAGCCCACCGGCACAGGTTCGGGACGCATCCTGCGCCCAGTCAGCTCGTAGATGTAGGCGAGGATCTCCGCAACAGCCTCGAAGAACTTCCCCGGCACCTCACGACCCACCTCAACCTCCGCGTAGATCATCCGGGCCAACAGGGGCCGCTCGACAATGGGCACTCCCGCAGCAGCCGCGACTTCGCGAATCCGCTGGGCCAGGAAATCAGCGCCCTTAGCCACCACTCGAGGGGCGGCCATGGAATCCGGATCGTAGCGCAAAGCCACCGCGTAGTGCGTCGGGTTGGTGACCACAACATCTGCCTGGGGAACGTCCTGGCGGATGCGCTGCATGGCCAACTGCATTTGAACCTGCATGCGCCGGCGCTTGAGCACCGGATCACCTTCCATACTCCGAAGCTCTTCTTTGACCTCCTGCTTGCTCATCTTCAGGTCTTTCTCGTGACGATGGCGCTGGTAGGCAAAGTCGAGCAAACCCAGGACGATCATCACCAAAGCCAGATTCATCCCCAAGCGAAAGACCAGATCCCAGGCCAGCGGGTACATCGCGGGGAAATCCAGGTTGGCGGAGAAGAGCACCGGAGCAGCCGAACCCGCCACGGTCAGGTACGCGGCGCCACATACCAGGGTCAGCTTGGCCAGGTTCTGAACTAACTGAACCGCGGTGCGCGGTGAGAAGATGCGCTTCACTCCCGCTAGAGGACTCAGCTTCTCCAGACGCGGGGTCAGCGGCGCCCAGGTGAATAGAAAACCCACCTGGAAATACATCACCAGAATCGCCAACAACAGCAGAATCGCCATAAAGTAGGCAACGTTCCGGAACGCCCGCAAAGCCACCGTCCCGGCCAGTGCGGGCAGGTCCCCGGCTGCGGTCCGCCCACCGGCGTCGAGGCTAACGTGCATCACCTGCAAGAGCCCATCCCAAAGACCCGGCCCTAGAAACAGTAGCGCCAGCATCCCGCTGAACATGAGCACCGCAGCCGGTAGGTCCTGGCTGCGAGCCACTTGCCCTTTCCTGCGGGACTCTTCGCGCCGCTTGGGTGTTGGCGGTTCAGTCTTGTCACCTAGATCGTCAGCCATGTCGCTAAGCGGTCAGCTCTCCGTGCTCACATCCCCATCGGCCCCAGCCCGAACGAGTCGCGGATGGACACAATCGACTCGCTCAGGGCTTCCAGAAAAACGTCGCGCCCGGCAGGAAGGACCAGCGACGCGACGCTGATCGCCAGGATGGCCCGTACGGCGAATCCCACCGAGAGAATGTTCAACTGAGGAATGGTGCGAGCCAGAAACCCCAGCGTTAGAGTGGTGAGGAACAAGGCGATCAGCACGGGTGCAGCCAGCTTGAGCCCCAACATGAACGAAGCGGTCAGCAGCGTCACCAGAAGTTCCGTAATCGCCGGTCCCGCACGGTATGAAGTCAGCGGGATCGTCTCAAACGTGTCCAGCAGAGCGGTCAGCAGCGCCCGATGCCCACCCGCTAGAAGGAACACCGTTTGAAACACCAGGAAGTAGGCCTGCCCGAACACCGTCGAGTTGGAGTTGGTCATCGGGTTGAAAACCTGACCGAGGGCCAGACCGGCCTGCTGACCGGACACCATTCCGCCGAGATCCGTTCCCGCCAGCACGAGAGTCAGGGCCAACCCCATCACCACCCCGATCATCATCTCCCCCGCCACGCCAATCAGCGCGTCCGACAAGCTGAGGTTCACCGGTACCTGGGTCTGTACCATCGGAAATAACGCCAGGGCGATGACCGCCGCCATCCCCGCCCGAACCCGAACCGGTATGGCCGTGCTCGAGAAGAGCGGAGCGGTTGCCATCAGACCGGCGATGCGAAACAGCACCAGCGCGTAGACCGGCAGAAACATCGGCAACCGGGTCAGCAACTGGATGATCTCGGCGTTACGACTCATCTGGCGGTAAACCGATCCGGAAAAATCAGTAAGGTAGCGCACCGAACATCTGCTGGCAGTAGTTGAGCATGCGCGTCCCGATCCACGGAATGAACAGCGAAGCCGCAAGGACCATGGCGGCGATCTTGGGGACGAAAGTCAGCGTCTGCTCCTGGAGTTGGGTGACCGCCTGGAAGACCGAAATCGCCAAACCGACCGCCAACCCCATCAACAGGATGGGCGCCGACGTCAGCAGCGCCAGGTGAAACGCGCCTCGTCCGATGTCGAGGGCTGTGTCAAAATCCATCTTCCCGATTCTCCCGAGCAGATTCCACCAGGTCTTCCGGCGGCCTCTAGGTCACGAAACTGTACAACAACGTCTGCACCACCAGGTGCCATCCGTCCGCCAGCACGAACAGCAGAAGCTTGAAGGGGAGTGAGATCAGCACCGGCGGGAGCATCATCATCCCCATGGAAATCAGTATCGAGGCGATCACCATGTCGATGACCAGGAACGGCAGGTAGATGCGAAAACCCATGATGAACGCCGTCTTGAGTTCGCTGATGATGAACGCCGGGACCAGGGCGGTCGTGGGAATCTGCTCGAGAGTGACGGTCTCGTTCGCCTCGATCGGCCGCTTCAGGCTGTACTCGAGAAACAGATAGACATCCTCGGAGTTACCTCCCGCCTCGATCTGGCCGTACATGAACTCGCGCAGATGGCCCGCAGCGACCTCAAGAGCTTCGCGCTGCCCCAGACTCCCCTCCAGATACGGACTCAAAGCCTCATCATTGATGCTCGCCCCCACCGGAGCCATCACCAGTACCGTCAGGAAGAGCGACAACCCCAGGATGATCTGCCCCGGCGGAAGCTGCTGTGTCGCCAAGGCCTGGCGCAACAGCGTCAGCACGACCATGATCCGCGTGAAGCTGGTCGTCATGATCAGGATGGACGGTACCAGGGTGAGGACCGTGAGCAGAACCAGGATCTGGAGCGTCGCGCTGACCCCTTCCGCCTCGGTCGCCGTGGGTAGGATGGCCCGCGCGTCCGGTACCCCCAGTTCATTGTCGAACGCGGCGGTAATCCCGGGGGCCTGCCCCAAAACCGGCGCGCATAGACCGAGAATCAACACCGTCCCCACGACGGCGGGCTTGGTCAAACATGAGCCTCCATGCCCTCGGTGCATGCGCTACTCCTTAGCGCGATACTGATGGCCTCCAGGGGGAAGTCCCCCGGTGACCTAAGCCTGGTGAACCTGACGAAGCCTCTTCAACACCCCTTCGAGATGCCCCTTCGTCTCTTGAAGGTGCTTGGGGGTCTCAGAGGAGTCTACTGGCGCCTCTAGCGGAGCCCGTGCGAACTTGCCGCTCTCCCGTGACAGAGCGTCTTCGAAGTCCCCCGCTTCCGTCCTGGAGGTTCCGGCGGAAGCGGCGCGCATCCGGGCACACTCTTCAGGATCATCGACGACGGAAAGCGTACTGATGCGGTCCGGAGTGACCCCCACCAGGACCAGGCGCTGGCCAAGCTGAACTAGCGCCAGGCTTTGCTTGGATGACAGGGGGATGCGCTGGGTGACCTTCAAAGCCCCACCGCTCATAGCCCGCACCGTCGGAACATAGCGCCGGGCTGCATAACTGACCAGCAAGATCAGCCCGAGCACCGCTCCCAGTGCCACCAGGCTGCTCCGGTACCACGGCGTTTGAACGCTGGAGGTCACCTTCGGAGAAGAAGCCGCGCGTCGCCTGAGCACCTGACGCTCTGCACTATTGTCTGGAGCGTCGGCTGAAGACGACCCTGATTCCACCGCCTGGGCAGACTCCGAACGGTCGGCTGGCGGGGAGTCGGGCGGCAACGAAGTCGTATCTATGGGCACACCGGAGGACGGAGTCGCCAGATTCGGAGCGGCGACATTCTCCGGGGACGCGTCGGCCACCTGCGAAGCCTGGGCCGGCACGCCACCCACGATAAGCGCACAGAGCATAAGGAAATGAATCATACTCAGGCCTCCATGCCTTCTCATCACCGGGGTGCCTCCGCAACCCCGAGCCAGCCACAACCGGCAATGTCGTCATCCACAATCGACGCCGGCGTCAACCCACCTGCCGAGCGTCAGCGTTCGACACGACCTCGCTAATACGCACACAGAAGTTGTCATTGAGCACCAACACTTCGCCGCGCGCGATCAGGCGATCGTTGACGAATACGTCAACCGGATCTCCGGCGAGCTTGTCTAATTCGACGACGCTCCCATCCCCCAGGGTCAAAACGTCTTCAACCAACATCCGGGTGCGCCCAAGCTCGATCTTGACGCGCAGCTCAACGTCCTGGATCAGAGAGATAGTGTGGCTCTCCTCCTCCGATTCGTCAGCTCCACCAAAGTCCTCGAGGGCCACAGGCGCAGTCGCAGGCGGTGGTGGCGCGGACGCGGCACTCGCCTTTTCCTCTTCAATAGCGGCAGCCATCGCCGCAGCCACAGCGTCGAAAGGCCGCCCCTCGGAATCGACTCGCTCGTCCACCACAGGCGCGGATTCCTCCGCGACCCCACCGGCCTCCGCTGCGGCAGCCAGAACGGCGTCGATATCCGACTGATCAAAGCTGGCATCAGTTTCCGGAGCGGCCTCAGCCGAGTCTCCAGACGAGCCGCCAGCGGTCCCCGCGAGTGCGGCGTCGATATCCGCCTGAGAGAGTTCGCCAGACTCCGCCGCTTCCGGCGCCTCCGAAGCGGGCTCGCTACTGGAAGCGTTGATTGCCGCGTCGATGTCCGCCTGGGAGAGTTCGCCAGACTCCACCGGTGCCGGCGCTTCCGAGACGGGCTCGCCACTGGAGGCGTTGATCGCGGCATCAATATCCGCCTGGGAGAGCTCGCCCGACTCCGCCGCTTCCGAGGCGGGTTCACCGCTGGTAGCATTGATCGCGGCATCGATGTCCGCCTGAGAAAGCTCGCCAGACTCTGCCGCTTCCGAGGCGGGTTCACCGCTGGAAGCATTAATCGCGGCGTCTATGTCCGCCTGACTCAGCTCAGCGGATTCCGGCGCAGATTCTGCGCCCCCCTCAGGGGGCTTTGCGTCGGGGTCCTGCACCCCGGGGTCGGCGGTCTCATCCGGTTGTTGGGTATCTTCTGCCATAGGTCTACGTGTCTCCAGGAGTTACGTAGGTCCGCCTTCCGGTGGCGGGCGACCCTATTATCGGCGTGGCGGCGCGGGCACGTGTAGTCAAAGACGCGCCCGAGACTGCAGGATTTGCGGGATCAGCACCTCAAGTACCAGTTCCTCCTCCCCCAGGATCTTGTCCACCTCGGTCTTGACCTGCCGCTTGAGCGTGTCGAGGTTGGGTTCGTTGAGGTGCTGGGGATCGGCGCTACGTAGGATCATCTGCACACGGTCCCTGATGGTATTCTGACGCTTTTCGATCAACTGGGTCACGCGTTCGACGTTGTCAGCCGAAACCCGCCCCGACAAGGTCAGATGCACCACAACGGCATCGCCGGACTTGCGGTTGATCGCGTCGCACTCGCCCAGGAGCACTTCCACGTCCATTTGCTCGATAAGTTGAAGCGGATCGACCATGGCTTCTCCCGCTTCAGAGGGAGCCGGCTCGCCGGTCATTCTGGCCAGCATGAAGATGCCCACGCCCTCCAGCAGCATGATGCCGCCCACCACGCCGAGGGTGATGATCTTCTTCTTGCCCGAGGACGGGGCGGCATCCTCAATGGTCTGTTCAGCCGGCTCCGCTGACATCCGGAGACTCCTTGTGTTCGCCGGTAAACGGGTTTCCGGCGTATTCCTCAACCAGCGCTTCGGTTACCACGATCTCGACGCGGCGATTCCGGGACCGCAGTTCTTCGGTGTAGTCGTCGCGTTCCACCGGGGCGGCAGAACCTGCCGCGACGATGCGAATCCGCTCAGGGCGTACACTGCGGCGTATCAATTCATCGGCGACGGCGCGGGCCCGGGCATAAGATAAATCGATGGCGTCCTCGTAGAGGAGGTCGGACGGCAGCGGCTCTCTGGTGGAATGTCCGGTAATCTTGATGACGTTGTTCTTACCGCAGATCTTGTCCGCGACCTGGCCGATCAACTCCACACTGAGCGGTTTGAGCACGGCGCTATAACGGGAGAACGTAATGCGCCCGCCGATCTCGATATGAATCCCTTCTCGGACGTCGGTGACCCTGTACACCCGCCCCTCGATTCCCTCCTCGTCCGCGTCGCCCTCGAAACTGGTATCGGGGGGGATGATCACGGTCTGCAACTGCTGGACCAGGGAATTGATCGAATCGGTGTTGATGGGCATGTTCCCCACCGCCGCTTCGTACCCAAACGCCTGCTTCAGCGAAGCTACCACCTGACGGAACTTGTCGTCCCGCTTGATTTCGCTCATCGAGACGATGATGACGAAGAAGCACAGCAGCAGAGACATCATGTCCCCGAAGGTGACCATCCACGCCGGGGCGCCGTCAGCCTGTTTCTTCTTCTTCTTCACCATGACCAAATCCCTCTACGCCGCGCGCGACTCCTCGTCCTCCGTGCCGCGCAGCTTGTACGGCAGGAAGGTCTTGAGCTTCTGCTCGACCACGCGCGGGTTGTCGCCCGATTGAATGGCCATCACCCCACGAATCACGATGGACTTGATCCTGAGCTCCTCCTCGCTACGGAGCCCGAGCTTGTCCGCCAGAGGCAGGGCAATCAGGTTGGACAACAGCGCCCCGTAGAGCGTGGTGAGCAACGCGATAGCCATCGACCCGCCGATCGAGCTGGGATCATCCATGGATTGGAGCATCTTCACCAAACCCACCAGCGTACCGATCATCCCAAACGCCGGCGCATACTTGCCGATATTGTCGAACAGCGCCTTGCCGTCTTCATGCCGCGATGCCACCGCCTCGAGCTCGCTGTTCATGATCTGCTCGATGAGTTCCGGGTCGGTACCGTCCACCGCCATCTGGATTCCACTGACCACGAAGCTGTCCTTGATGTCCTTGGTCATGTTCTCCAGGGACAGGATTCCGTCGCGACGGGCCACCTCCGCGAAGCTGACCATGTCCTTGATCAACTCCGCTGGATTGGAGGGCTTGGCGAAGAAGCAGTTCTTGACCACCCGGGAGACCGCCAACACGTTGCGCAAGGGAAAACTGATCAGCGCCGCGGCGAAGGCACCGCCCACCACGATCATCACCGAGGGACCGTCGGCGAAGGCCGCAAAGCTCGAGCCCGAGAGAACTGCAAACGTGATCAGGCTACAACCCATGATCAGACCGACAATCGTGGAGATGTCCATGACATACCTCGACAAGGTTGATGGCTGATGTAGAAGCTCGGCCGACCCACCGTCGCCCTCACTTCGCCCGCCTGAAGCCCGCCCAATAACCGTACGCCGGCGGTGCTTCCTTACTCATATCTATCGATGCCGTCTGCCGCTCTATTGAGTGCAACCAGCCTCGGGAACACTCCCAAGGCCGACATCAGTTATCGGCGTTCACACCACTTGAAAGCTCCGCACCTGGCGGGCGAAGTCGATGGCTTTGTCCACAACTTCCCGCGGTGTTTCTCGGACCATGATCCGATCGCCGGACGTCAAGGTGACCAGCGTGTCCGGCGTCTCCTCGATAGTCTTGATCAGCTCGGCGTTGAGTATGAACGCCTTATTGTTCAAACGGGTCAGAGTGATCATGTCGTCTTCCTCATCGCCAACCGAGCGGCGCTCTGATCGCCAACACTATCTCGCCAGTAGCAGCAGTTCCTGCAGGAGGTCGTCCGCCGTCCGGACCACCCGGCTCGCCGCACTAAAACCGGTCGATGCGGTAATCAAACCGATGAACTCCCGGGTCAATTCCACATTGCTCAGCTCGAGATTCCCCGCTTGGATCGACCCCATCCCCAGGGTCTGCGGCGCTCCCACCGCCGCCTCACCCGAGTTGATTCCGGTAACGAACGTATTGTCTCCCTGCGCCACCAGCCCTTCGGTGTTGGCGAAGCGGGCCAGGCCGACCTGGCCGAACACTTGGGTCTGCGAGTTGCTGTACGTCCCCACGATGATGCCAGACTGATCGATAGCGTAGTCGATCAACTCGCCCGCGGAGCTACCGTCCTGCGAAGCCATAACCAGCGTCGAACCACTCGCCGGAGTGGACAGTCCGGTCAGCATGGAAAGATCCAGAGACATGTTCACCGGACTGACCGCACCGGTGCCCGCGCGGTCAAGCTGCAGGGTCGTGCCCGTCGCGGACACATACTGACCGTCCTGGTCGAACGAAACCGTTCCCGTACCGATGATCGGGCTAGGATCCGTGTCGTCCACTGACTCGGCGTAGAAACGCCAGGTATTGCCCGCGCTGGAACTGGACTCCAAAGCGACCCGCAAGCGGACCTCCACCGGATTGCCCAGAGAATCGAATGCTAGAAAGCTCGTGGTCGTTCCCTCACCCGCAGCCGGGGTCGCGGTAAACGTGAGCGGTAGCGTGCCGGACGTACTGTTGCGGATGTCGCTCGCTTCGATGCTCACGGCGTTGGCCTCGCCGAGATTCGAGGTAATCACCAACGTCCCGTTCTCGACGGTAATCCCGGGCGTTCCCCCGGTGGCCGGATCCGAGTTGATGCCCGCACGGGTCTCCATGGACGCAGCCAAATCGCCCAAGGTGGTCACGTCCGTACCCACCACCAGATCGACCGAGGGAAGTTCCACACCACCCTTGGCCCACCCGTTGATCGTGATCGTGTCGCCCGTTGCGAACAGCGGTACGCCCGAACCGTCAACCAGATCGGTCAGTGCAGTACCCTCCGCCGCAGCGCCGCCGGCGGTGACCAATGCGCCCGAAGTAACCACCGCGGCGGCAGAAGCCACCGTGCTCGAACCATCCAGGTTGCCGTCCATGGTGACGGATGAGGTGGCAACGGCTTCACGTTCGGTCCCCAGGGGAACCACCAGGTTGGACAGGACACCCTCGATGATGGTCCCATCGCTGTCCGCCGCGAAGCCCTGCACGAACGCGCCGTCCGAAGAGACCAGCGTATTGTTCTGGTCGAGGTCGAAGGAACCGTCCCGGGTGTACTGCTGGGTACCGTCCGGTGCATCCAGAATGAAGAACCCATTCCCGTCCACCGCCAGATCCGACTTCATACCCGTGGGTTGAAGCCCACCCTGAGAGAAGTTGCGCTGCAAGCTGGCCAGCCCCGATCCATAACCGACCTGCTTGGGGTTGGTCCCCCCGGAGTCCTCATCCGGAGGAGATCCCCCGTCCAGAGTACGATAGAACATGGTCTCGAACAGGCTGCGCTGGCTCTTGAACGCCGTCGTATTCACGTTGGCGATGTTGTCGCCGATCGTGTCGATCATGTACTGATTGCTGTGCAGGCCGGTCGCCCCAACCAGCATTGCCGATGTCAATCCCACATCAATGCTCCATTCACTGTCCAACCGTGGTGCGCGACGCCGCGTCCCAAGAAGCCACGGGCTTAAGCCCGCGCGGGGCACCACACGGGCTAGACTTCACTGTCCGCTGCAACCGCCGAGACCACGTCCACCAGGCGCAGCTCCGCCCCGCTGTCCAACTCCAGGAGTACCTGGCCCACAGAATCGGTGGACATCCCCGTAACGATACCTTCCACGGGCGATGGTTCCTGCGGATCACGCCGATCCACACCGCTGACCAGGCGTCCGCGGAGAGCCTCCGCGAAACGCACCGCGCTGGTCACGTGCTCCACGGCGCTGGCCGGTAGCTCCTCGCCAGTGTCAAGCAGCAACACCATGGTGCCGTCAGGATCCACGCGCAACCCCGCCACCATGCCACTGACCGACGTTGAGGTCCCATCTGACGATCTGCCCGTTCCGCTCACGTACTGCCCGAGCAGGCTCGCCGCGGAACCGAATCCCTGGACTCCCGCCAGCGTCTCCAGGGTCTGGGCCAGCGAGGTCGAAGCCTGGATGTCTCGGATGCTAGATATCTGGTTGAGCAGTTCCTGGTTGCTCGTGGGCTCGAGCGGATCCTGGTTGGATAACTGCGCAACGAGCAACTCGAAGAAATCGTCGCCGTCCAGCCCAGCGAATCCCGAGGGCTTGGCTGCTGAGGCAGAATCAGCTCCGGACGTAATAGCCGCTGTTTCCATGGCTCACTCCTTAGCGGGGTGAGTGGTTTCGGGCTCCGCCCGGCACTGACTGAGGTCTCGGCTGCTCCGGTGAGGCGTCTTCGCCACGGTTCCGGAATCCGGTGACCCGTTCGTCAGATATGAATGTCCAACCGCGCATCCAGCACGGCTACAGAAGAATCTACAGGTTCGGCGTACTCCTCAGCCGGCGCAGTTGCGTCAGCTTCATGGGGGACCCGAAGTCCATTATCATTGTCGTCGTGGTTCTTCTCAGAGGTTGGAGCTCCGTCCCGGCCATCAGCGTTGTCGCCTTCCGTCGTCCCGGTTCCCTCGGAGAATGACCCAGCTTTAGGTGCTGCCAGCTCCAGACGCTCCGGAATCAAGCCGTGATCCAGCAGTGCCGCCCGCAGTAACTCCAACCGCTCGCCAATCAGTTCGCGGGCAACGGGATTCTGGGCTTCCACGCGCACGTCGAGATGGGAGTCGACCACCTTCACATCCACCCGAATCGTCCCCAACTCCGGCGGGTGCAGGCGGATTCGAGCGCTGGACTGTCGCGTACCAACGGTCATGCGGACATTACGTACCAGCTTCTCGAAGGCGGTACGGACTGTGCTGCTCGGCTCCTTGGCCTGGGGGAGCGTGCCCTCCGGCCGACTCGCCGCCGATCGCCCGGCGCGGACCTGGCTTCTGACCGCCGCCGAGTCGATCGCCCCCCGGACAGGAGCAGTTGCCTCGGCCCGAGCGCTGAGTAGCTGGGCGATCTGCTGAGCCACCGTCGGGGCCGTCTTGCCCGATGCAGCGACCGGCGTGGAAGCGGTCACCTGCCCGGAAACCGCGGGGCTCTTCGTCACCGTCGGTTGCCTGCCTGCGGGTGTCAACTGCGCGACACTTGATTCCGCAGATGCCGGAGGGGATCCGCCTTGCCCCGGTTGAATCGGATTCACCGTACGCGCTGCACGGGCATCCAGCACGCGCGCCTCATCTCCGAGCAACGGACTGGCCTTGACCGACGGTTGGGCGACGGGGCGTACCTCCTCGGAACGATTCTTGTTCACCTCGGATTCAGCTTGCGTCGCCTGCCAAGAACGCGGGGCGGGCTCGCCTCGGCGTCCTTCTTGGTGTCGCAGGGCGCGGGTGTCGTGTGCATCTTCGAGGCGCGCTTCCCTGGGACCAGGCCGGTCGTTCCCGGATGCGCGAACCTCAGCCCGGGCCTCGGCAGTCATGTTGCGGATACGTTCTCCCTGCCGTCCTGCCGCCTCGGGGGCGGAGAACGCACGCGAGGAAGATGCGTTACCCTGGGCCGCACGCATCCCGGCCCCGTAGCCGGACTGCACGGCGGAGAACAGCGCGGCGAAAACCGCTGACTCCGCACCGGAGGTGTCCGACGCTCCAGCGGACTGCTCCGCGTCGCTCCTCGACTTCGCCGCTGAAGTCGCAGGTCGATGATCGCCTGAAGATTGCGTATTGACGTTCACGCCCGGGTTCATCTCCGGAGTCCGCATCCTCTGTTCAGGATCCGCCTCATGTTGACCTCTCACTCAGCCCGTCTGCGCGGCACTGGCTCGCGTACCTTCCAAGTCCGGCAACAGCTTGAGAATCTCGTCCATCTTCTTACGCTGATTCGGAGTCCGGGCCGCTTCAATAATCTTGCGCCCCTTGCGTGTATCCATCGCCCGGATCAACTCCGCCGCCTCCGCCACGCTACGGCTCAAGAGATACTCCACCGCCACCTTCGGTTTCATCGTACCGAAGAGTTGGAGCTGCTTGTCGAAGCCCTCGCGGTAACTCTGTTCGCTCTTCCTCTTGACGGATTCAGCCTCGAGTCGGCGGCGATCTTCAAAGTACTCGCGCTCCTGCTGAACCCGGTGCATCTCACGCAACACCAATTCGAGCCTCTGATCCAGCTCCGCCCGATCACGTTCGAGCTGCCGCCGCTCCGTTTCCTCCTCCATCTGCTCCTGGGCAATAGCCACCTGAGCGGTTTCCGCATCACCACGTTGCCCGGGACCGTC
This sequence comes from bacterium, assembly GCA_024231775.1. Classification (GTDB taxonomy): domain Bacteria; phylum Planctomycetota; class Phycisphaerae; order UBA1845; family UBA1845; genus JAAEQG01. The sequence continues at coordinate 716 of JAAEQG010001177.1, read as the reverse complement.
GTCGGTGTCGTCTTCAGCGGGAGGATCGAGTTCGCCACGCAAGACCGCGGCGATAAGGTCCACTCGTTCCGTACTCAGGGTGCCACTGCTCCACCAGTAGGCCCCCAGCCCGCCCAGCACCACCAAGTGGAGGATGGCCAGCAAAGAGACAATCTGGAGAAGTCCACGCAGCTTCGACATCACCCAACTACCCCGAGCTCAACGCCAACTGACGAATAAACATCTGCTGGCCGACCTCGTCCTCTTCCATCCGTTCGGCGCGCTGGTCCGCCAGGCGCTGACGGGCCCACTGCCGATCACGCAGCTTCTCGAGCACCTTGACCTCCTTGGAGGCATGTGCCAACGCCCGCTGGTCCGCTTCGAGCATCCCGCGCATGTCGCGGATTGATTCCTCGTACTCGCCCTGGCGACGGTGCAAGAAGCCCATGTAGCCGCGACGCCGGCGAATCGCCATCACGTCCATCTTGGAATCCAACTGGTCCCTCCGGCTCCGCTCCATCTCCCACCGGGTCTGCTCCTCGAGCTCCCCGATGTCCATCTCCGCTCGGGCGATATCGCGCAATCGTCCCGCTACCCGACGCCGACACTCGTCTTCCGCCTGCTTGCGCAACCGCAGGACGGTCTGCAACCGAAAAGTAAAACGCTTGGCCATCCTTCACCCCTAGCCGACCGCCGCCGGCTGACGAACTCCACTGACCACTCCCTGCTTCACCGAG
>JAAEQG010001176.1 GCA_024231775.1 bacterium | reverse complement strand
GCACGTGGGCGAAGCCCACGAATGGACGCTTCGCGTCTTAGGGCTCGCGCAAGAATAAGCTCCCATTCTTTAGTCCATCTCGTTTATCGCTCGGCTGCGATGTTGGGTGGGCCTATTCACTGCACTCTTCGCAATCCTCCGGGCTCCGGACCCTGTCCCCCGCCCAGTCCCAGGGCTCTTTTCATGCTGACACTGAATTTCGTTCAGGGTCGCGAGATCGATTCCCCCGACAAGGGCTTCGAGATCCTCCTCGAGCCCATGATTCTAGTAGCGACACTGACGGCGCTCGCCCTCGCTTTCGGTTTCGGTATGAGACCAGGCCGGACGGTCGACGCCTGGACCCATCTCGTGCAGTTCTTGGTCTTCATGGTACCCGCCTACCCGGTGGTGCTCCTCGGAGGCTGGTCGGTGGGCCACGCAATCACCAGGGCTGACGCCCTGGGCTATGATGAGCCGCCCTCTGGGCTCCGGATCAGGCGCTGCGCGCCAACCCAGGGCTGACGCGTCCGATCGGGGGGTTTTCGGACACGTCTCTAGCCGGCCTTGTGCTTCTTCTTTCCGGCCTTCCCAGATGCGTCCGCCTTCTTACGATTCTCGCGGACGCTTTCGATCTGGTCACCCATCTTCACTACCCAGGCGGTCGTCGTGCGTTCAGCGGTCGTCAGAGACACCTCCAGTGCGCGGGCGAGAGCGATGAAGACCGCATCGTAGGCCGTCGCCCCGTATTCCAAGGCGGTCT
>JAAEQG010001175.1 GCA_024231775.1 bacterium | reverse complement strand
AGCGGATTTTTTCTTCGCCCAATCCGCTAATCCAATCAGCTAAATCCGCTTAATCGGCTGACTAATCAGCTAAATCAGCTTAATCCGCTGATGATCTTGGGTAGATTTGATAGTTTCGCAAGACAGGCTAAGTAGTTACCCCAAATTTACAAAAAGGAGCAACCGAATGAATTCTGAACTTGTACTAGTAGAAAAATCCAACCACATCGCCACCATCACCCTCAACCAACCCGAAACCCTGAACGCTCTCAGCTATGACCTGGTCACCCGGCTGCGCGAGGTCGCGGACGACGTGGCGGGCGACCGGGACGTGCGAGCGGTCGTGCTCACCGGGGCCGGGCGGGGGTTCTGCTCCGGCGCGAACCTGCTGGGCGGTTCCGGGCAGACGCTCGCCGCCGGCGGTATGGGCGTGCGGGCGATGATCATGCGGATGAACGAGCTGCTGGCCGACATTGCCGAGATGGAAAAGCCGTGGCTGGCGGCCGTCAACGGTCCGGCGGTGGGCGGCGGGTGCAGCCTGGCCCTGGTCTGCGACCTGGCGCTGATCGCCGAATCCGCCTACCTGTCGCTGGGCTACGTCAACGTCGGCATGGTGCTCGATATGGGCAGCACCTTTATCGTTCCGCGCCTGGTGGGGCTGCGCAAGGCGAAGGAACTGGCCTTTTTCGGCGAGCGCGTCT